>NZ_CP129119.1:0-215000 GCF_030406775.1 Sporosarcina trichiuri
AAGGGGCATCAACCGCTGCCGACACTCGGAGTTGAAACAGCTTTTACGGATATCGTCCAACAATTCTTTGACCGTCGGTACTCAGAGATCATGACAAGCCGAAGTCCGTTCATCAGCAAGCAAGAGCGGCTGCAGATCCTCCAGCAGGATATTTGCTCGGCGTATAGGGAGAAACCCGCAGAACGGCCACATGCCCTACTGCGAGACATTGAGCTGCAGCTATGCTGACAGGACCGGAGAAGCTAATTGTTCTGCTGAAGATGCTCCCCTGGATCTATATGATCGGCCACTGGGGCTGGTGGTTCATCAAGTTTGAAGAGAGGAAGGAAGCGCGATGCAGACCGCAGTCGGGCACCGTTGTCCGCTTGGACATCAGTTCTGGACAGAAGCGACGCTCCGCTTAGAGCAACTGCATGATTTGCGCTGCCCCGTCTGCGGCGAGAAAGACATTGAGTCCGACTGTACCATACCTTTGGAGGTGAGACCGTGGAACATGAAAGCGTGGAACGAACTCTCCGCACGGGCTATCCAGAAGCAGAAGCACGGCTGGTGACCCACTGCGGCAGTTGCGGTGGAGAGCTGTATGAGAAAGAGGAAGTCCTGCTGCACGACGAGGATGTATTCTGCGACAACGACTGCTTACTGGATCATCTGATCGACGCCGGACATGTCTGGGTGAAGGTCCTCGATGAGGAGGTGCCGGTGTGAACAAGAAACGCCGCAAGCGCTGGCTCCAGAAACGGCAGAAAGATTACCGGCGGACGAAGTTTATACAGGCATTCCGGGAGCACTTCGTCAAACGAGGACTACTTTGAAAGGAGGGTTGTTAAACAGTGTGCGAGTATTGCGATTCCGAAAAGGATGCTTGGGGACGTCGACGTCCGCTTTATGTGCAGACATTTCCTCTTAGAGGGCACCCCATCCCAAAAATAAAGCGGAATGCACTGAAAATCTACCGAGAAAAAAACAACAAGAAAAAATATTTTCTAGGCGTCTACTCAAAAGACATCGATGGAGACGGTTTGGTTTGGCGGAATAACGGATTCATCATGAAGAAACCTATCAACTTTTGCCCAATATGCGGCAGAAACTTAAAAACACCCACTCGGCAAAGTGGGCGCTCAGGTAAAACATCTTTCCCGCAGTATACCACAAATGAGGAGGAAACAGAAATGAATTTCACGCTCACTATTGATGCGCCGGAGCTGGCGCAAGCGATCAACAATCTGGCAAATGCCTTGGAAGTCAATCCGCTCCCGACCTCGCTGCCTGCAGCTGAAACGACAAAGAAGGCACCGGCTGCCGCGAAGAAGCCGGCAGCCGTTACAAAGAAGGAAGAGCCGAAGCCTGACCCTGTTCCCGAGACAAAACTAGAAACACCGGAGCCGGTGAAGGAAGAACCAAAGAAGGAAGCAACTGCTACTGCTGAAGCGCCAGGCATGACGCTGGAAACCGTCCGCACGAAACTGGCCGCGTTCGCGTCTGCCGATAAAGCGAATCAGGTGAAAGTGAAAGACGCGCTCCAATCACTCGGCGTGAAGAAGCTGACGGACGTCAATCCGGCAGACTACGGCACGCTGCTGGATGCGATCGGGTTATCCGCATGACGGCGATCAATCATGCCGAGCGGGCACACGCCAAGCTGAGTGCGTCCGGATCCTCCCGCTGGATGGCGTGTACGCCGTCTGCTGCAGCGGAAAAAGACTTACCGGACAGCACGTCCATCTTTGCGGAAGAGGGCACGGCCGCGCATGAACTCTCCGAGCTGTTCCTGCAGTACGAAATCGGGGAGATCAGCAAGCGGGCGCTTTCCATCCGTGTCAACAAGTTCAAAGCGAAGAACGAACACTACTCGCAAGCCATGGAGGACTATGTGAAGTCGTATGTCGATGTCGTGATGGAACGGGTGAATGAAGCACGAGCCGCAACGCCGGACGCCCTGGTCATGATCGAGCAGCGACTCGATTTCAGCGAGTGGGTGCCGGAGGGCTTCGGCACCGGAGACGTTCTTATCATCGCTGACGGTCAGCTGGAGGTCGTCGACCTGAAGTATGGCAAGGGTGTGCCGGTCAGTGCCGAAAACAACTCGCAGATGCGGCTGTATGGTCTGGGTGCGTACGACCGCTATAGCGTACTGTATGACATCGACACGGTGCGGATGACGATTGTCCAGCCCCGGCTTGACAGTATCTCCAGTGAGACGCTGACCGCCGACGAACTGCTTTGGTGGGGCGAAGAGGAAGTTCGGCCGAAAGCGCAGATGGCCTGGGACGGCGAGGGCGAGTTCGTGCCCGGCGACCATTGCCGTTGGTGCAAGATTGCCCCGGTCTGCCGAGCCCGTGCGGAAGAGAACCTGAAACTCGCAGAACACGACTTTGCCGAACCGGCCACGCTCTCCCATGAGGAGGTGGCTCAGATCCTGCCCGTCGCCGATCAGCTGCAGAAGTGGGCGAAGGATATCTCCGACTACGCACTGGAGCAAGCCGAGAAACACGGCGTCAAGTTCCCCGGCTTCAAGCTGGTCGAAGGTCGGAGCAATCGGAAGTACAGCGACACGGATGCGGTGGAACAGACGCTGCTCGAGAACGGGGTCTCAGAAGACGCGTTCCTCGAGAAGAAGCTGTTGACCATCACCAAGCTCGAGAAGTCGATCGGTAAGACCGTGTTCAGCGACCTGCTGGGCGACCTGATCGAGAAACCGCCCGGCAAGCCGACGCTCGTCCCGGAGGACGATAAACGGCCGGAGCTCAGTTCTGCCGCGTCAGCTGCCGCAGACTTCGGCGACGACCTATGAAACTGTGAAAAAGGTAGGGAAAAGTAGGTCGAATTACAATAAACCAACTACTGGAGGAATTATAAATGGCGAAAATTAACGGAACGAAAGTGACAACGAACGAAGTACGCATGTCTTATGCACAGGTGTTCGAGCCGAAAGCAGCACCTGGATCGACAGAAGAGAAGTACAGCGTTTCTCTCCTGATCCCGAAGACGGACACAGAGACCATTCAGGCGATCGAGCAAGGCATTGCGGCGGCTCAACAGGCTGGTGTCGAGAAGTACGGCAAGAAGTTCCCGGCGAACCCGAAAACGACGTTCCGGGATGGGGACGAAGAGCGCCCAGACGATCCGGCATACAAGGGGCACATGTTCCTCAACTGCTCCAGCAAGACGAAGCCGGGCATCATCAAAAAAGCGGCACCCGGCAGCGGCGTCAAGTTCGTGGAGATCACGGACGAGAGCGACTTCTACTCTGGCTGCTACGGCAAAGCGATCGTGAACTTCTTCGCCTATGACGCACAGGGCAACCGCGGCGTATCGGCGGGACTGAACAACCTGATGAAGACTCGTGACGGAGAAGCGTTCGCTGGTAAGGCAGCCGCGGAGGATGATTTCGCGGATGAGTTCGAAGATGAAGATGACGATTTCCTAGGTTAATAGCAGGAGGGCTGGACAGCCCTCTTTTTTATACACAAAAGGAGGAGCTTGATAACGTTGACCCTGGAAGAGTGGAAAGACATCCCCGGGCATGAAGGCAAATACCAAGTAAGTAATCTCGGACGAGTAAGAAGTCTCGATAGGTATGTGCGAGGAGAGACCAAAAATGGGACGGAATTTAAACGACTTGCTCGAGGGAAAATCTTAACTCCTGGTGTTTTCACCAAGTGTGGGCACCTATCTCTGCCTTTAGGTCGTCGGACACACGGAAGGCCAGTCCATCAATTAGTTTTATTAGCATTCGAGGGTCCCTGTCCTGAAGGGATGGAAGTTAGACATTTGAACGGAGACCCACAAGATAACAGGCTCGCTAATCTCGAATACGGAACTCGAACAGAAAATATTCTCGATGTCTACCGGCAAGGGAAACGGTGGAGGAAGCTCAGTACAGAAGACGTTCAAGAGATTAGAAGAAGGCTTGCTTCAGAAGAGGCAGTGAAAAGCATAGCAGCTTCATTCGAAGTATCCATCGTGACTATTTACAACATAAAGAAAGGGGTCTTTTACGGTTGGTTAAAACCCTCTCAATAGATATTGAGACCTACTCCGACGTCGACCTGATCAAGTGCGGCGTGTATGCATATACCGACTCTCCGGCGTTCGAGATCCTGCTCTTCGCCTATTCGGTCGACGGTGGACCCGTGGAGGTCGTCGACCTGGCACAGGGCGAACAGCTGCCGACAGAGATCCTATCAGCGCTGACCGATCCCGCTGTCCAGAAGATCGCCTACAACGCAAACTTCGAGCGGACCTGTATCGCCCGGCACTACGGCATCAGCCAGCCGCCGGAACAGTGGAAGTGTACGGCGGTGGATGCCTCTCGGCTCGGCCTTCCCGGCTTCCTGGACGGCGTTGCACAAGCGCTCAAGCTGGACGTGCAGAAGGACTCGGCCGGTAAGGCGCTCATCAAGTACTTCTCCGTTCCGTGCAAGCCGACGCAAGTCAACGGCGGCCGTACTCGGAACCTGCCGGAGCACGACCCGGAGAAGTGGCAGCAGTACATCGAGTACAACCGCCGCGACGTGGAAGTGGAGATGGAGATCCGCAAGAAGATCGACCCGGCGCTGGACGTGAGCCCGGAAGAACAGGCTCTCTGGTCGCTCGATCAGCGTATCAACGACCGCGGCGTCCGAGTGGATCTGCAGCTGATGGAACAGGCGATTGCCTGCAATGAAAAGGTCGCGTCTGCCTTGAAGCAGCAGTCGAAACAAATTACAGGACTGCAGAACCCGAACAGCACCGCTCAGCTCAGTGGCTGGTTGGAAGAGCAAGGGCATCCGCTGCCGAACCTGCAAGCAGACACCGTGGACGACCTGCTGGCGACACTTCCGGACGGAGACGTCAAGCAGGTTCTGACCAACCGTCGGCAGCTGTCGAAAGCGTCCGTCTCGAAGTACAAGGCCATGCAGCGTTCCGTCTGTTCAGACGGCCGCATCAAAGGGTTGCTGCAGTTCTACGGAGCCGGCCGCACCGGTCGCTGGGCAGGTCGGATCGTCCAGGTGCAGAACCTGACGAAGAACTACATGAAAGACATTGAGAACGCGAGCCGGGTGGTCAAGTCCGGCCAGTTCGACGCCATCCCGCTGCTGTTCGATGAGAGTCCAAACGACATCCTGTCTCAACTGGTCCGTACAGCGCTCGTCGCGTCACCTGGTAACCGGCTCATCGTTTCCGACTTCTCGGCGATTGAAGCGCGAGTCATTGCCTGGTTTGCCGGGGAGCAGTGGCGCCTGAACGTCTTCGAGACGCACGGCAAAATCTATGAAGCGTCTGCGTCGGCCATGTTCAACGTACCGATCGAGAACATCGGGAAAGGCAGCGATCTCCGGCAGCGCGGGAAAGTCGCGGAACTGGCCCTCGGCTATGCCGGAGGAACCGGTGCTCTGAAAGCGATGGGTGCCCTCGACATGGGTTTGGAAGAAGGAGAGCTGCAAGGACTAGTAGATGCCTGGCGCGGCGCCAACCCGAACATCGTTCGGTTCTGGCACGCCTGTAACTCAGCAGCCATCGAAGCGGTGGAAGGCCGCACAGCGGTCTCCACGCACAAGCTCACGTTCGATTACCGGAAAGGCATCTTGTACATCGTCCTTCCGTCCGGTCGCCGTCTCGCTTATGTGCGACCGCGGATTGAAGAAGGCAGATTCGGGCAGCCGGCTCTCGTCTTTGACGGTCTCGACTTCAACCGCAAGTGGGGGAAGGTTGAGACGTTCGGCGGGAAACTGGTCGAGAACATCGTCCAGGCCACGGCTCGGGACTGCCTGGCCGTCTCCATGATGAACGTGGAAGCGGCCGGCTATGAGATTGTCATGCACGTCCACGATGAACTGGTCACCGACACACCGTACGGCTTTGGAAGCCTGGCCGAGGTAGAGGAGATCATGGCACAGCCCATCTCCTGGGCGCCTGGCCTGCCACTCAACGCTGACGGGTTCGAGACCGAGTTCTATATGAAGGAGAAGGACTGACGTAGTCGACAGAAGATGCGAAGGAGTGAATATCATGCTATTTGTGTGCGATATATGTGGAACAACAGACTGTGATTGCGATGAAATATGGTGCGACGAATGCGGAGAGTTGCTTCAGGATTGCGAGTGTTGATACACATCCCGAAGAAACTGCGCACTCCCTGAAACGGCATGAAAGTTACCAGCAAGTCAAAGGAGGGATCCTTATTGAAACCACCCATCAGTTTGGTCGACACCAAAGCCGATAAGCTCCAGCAGGACAAAGCCGAAGTGCAAAACGCAATCCAGTACATCACTAGCATCATACCCGAACAGATTCAGGTATTCGCCTTACACGCAAAGATGCTCAAAGCCAAAAAGGACGCCCTCATGCAGGAAGGGTTTTCCGAAG
Organism: Sporosarcina trichiuri; assembly: GCF_030406775.1. Classification (NCBI taxonomy): domain Bacteria; kingdom Bacillati; phylum Bacillota; class Bacilli; order Caryophanales; family Caryophanaceae; genus Sporosarcina; species Sporosarcina trichiuri. The sequence continues at coordinate 6,352 of NZ_CP129119.1, forward strand.
AACAGGCGATGGAGATCGTCAAGACCCGCCCCATTTTCGAATAAAAAGGAGGAACTACACATGACTGAATCGATACAGAACGCCCTACAGAAACTCCAGGAAGCGATGGTCGCCACGGCACAAGCCGCGGCTGCCGTCTCTGCGCCACCCCCGTCACTTGAAGAACAGTCGACCGAAGACCTGCTGCAGCTGATGACCGAGGCACTTGCGGAAGTGATCCGCCGGCAGCAGCCGGACCCGCTGACGCAAACACAAGCTCTCGGGAACCTACCGGTCGGCGCCATTGTTCGGGATCGACACTCCAGCTACCGCGGCGAAGTCATCCTCTGGCAGACCGCCGATCATGGTTACTACCGCCAAGGAGAAACCACGTTACTGGCAAAGAATATCCTAGCCTTCAAAGCGTTTGACGCAGCAGAGCCGGACAATCCGGATGAGTACCGATCGCGCTACGGCAACAATGACTACAACGACAGCAATCTGCTGCAGTGGCTCAACAGCGTCGGGCCGAACTGGTTCTCGCCGCAACACGCCCATGACGCGCCGCCGACAGAAGAGAACGTCAGCAGACGCCCATATGCAGACGAAGCGGGCTTCCTGACGAGTGTTTCCCAAAGACTACAGATCGAATCTGGAGACGTATTCCTCCTTTCCGCCGAAGAAGTCGGGTTGCAGGAAGGGAAACCGATGCAGCTGTTCACCGACAATGATTCCCGGAAAGCCTACCCGACCGAAACGTGTGTCGAGTTGGACGATGAAGGGGAGACGGATGAACCGGACTGGTGGTGGCTCCGCACCCCGAACGCCGCGAGTTCGTACGGCTCGCGTAGCGTCTACTCGGGTGGCACGTTGAGCGGCATCTACGCCTTCATCGGGAACTATGGTGTCCGCCCCGCTTTGAATCTGAAATCCGCTCTCCGGGTAACTGCGGAACCAGATGAACACGGCGTCTATGATCTGGTGTGGGTGTGAATTCATGGCAAAGCCGACTCACACATTCACGCTGACGGACAGTGATCGGAAACAGCTGCATCGGCGGGTGCACGAACATATCCGCCGCGGCTTCCGCCCGCTCAAGTTCTACAACATCGAAACCGAACGCAGTCAGATGACTAATTGCGGGTACAAAGACGGGTTCGGTGAATACCATCGCCAGCGAGAGTCGACCGGCAGCACCACTTACTGCGCGGTGATGTCCGGGAGGTTGAAAGAAACATGCAGAAGCTCATAGACGGGGAGTGGCACACGCCGGAAACTCTCGTCGAACAGTATAAGCGGCTGGTGTACAAACACGCCATCCGTTACGCCAAACGGGACCTGCACTTCCGGGAAGACCTGGTGCAGGTCGGGTATCTCGGACTGCTTCGTGCGTTTGAAAGGTTCGACCACGAGCAAGGTATCAAATTCATCACTTATGCGACGGATTACATCTGCGGGTATATGCAGCGGACGTTTGACCTGGAACGGGTGATCCACGTACCTGTCCAGGTTGTCCGCAACGCCTGGCGCATCGAACGCGACAACTTATGGGCATTGCCCGACGAAGACATCGCGGAGCGTCTCCGAATTACCCCGGTTGCTGTCCGTAACGCCCGTCTGTACTTCGACCATCGGCAGAGCACAGCCAGTCTGGATAAGACGGTGGACGACGAAGGCGAGCTGGACGGTCACGGTAGAGCGGGCGTACTGGATGATTACAGCATGCTGCTGATGGACAGCTACACGGAAGGGCTCAACGACCGTGAAAAACTCATCGTACAACGGCTGATGGCCGGTCAGATATATGAGGATATCGCCGCGGAATACGGCATTACGAAATCCCGCGTCGGCCAGTTGGTGCAAGGCATCCGGCGCAAAGTGAAACGAAATCAGGAGGCGATGGAATGATACAGGTATTGGATAGAGGGTACGTCCGTCTGGAAAACAAGATGGGCAGCGATTTGACGATCGTGAATAGTGCACGCGTGTCCTACGACAAGAAATCAGAGGAACTGACAGAGAAGGACAAAGGGTTGATCCGATTCTTAATACGGGAAGGGCATACCAGCCCGCTCCGACACGCCATGATGACGTTTGAGATATACGCCCCGCTAATGGTCGCTCGGCAGTGGTGGAAGTACGTGGTCGGCAGCGACCATACGATGGACAGCTGGAATGAGTCATCAAGACGCTACCTCAGCGAAGATGAACACTTCTACATCCCCGGCTCCCATGAGTGGCGCGGTAAACCGGCAAACAGTAAGCAGGGCAGCGCCGGACCGGTCGATACGATCCTCGGCATCAGCTTGACCGACAATCTACTGCGCCATATCGACAGCTCGATGGAGCTTTACCGCATGGCGCTGGAGGACGGCGTCGCCCCGGAGCAAGCCCGGCTCTTCTTGCCTGCGTATGGCATGTATGTCCGGTGGTATTGGACAGCCAGCCTGCAAGCGGTGCTGCACTTCCTGGATCAGCGTCTGGAGCATGACGCGCAGAAAGAGATCCAGCTGTACGCCGAAGCTGTGGAACAGTATGTCACCCGGGAGTTTCCGGAAGTCTATCAAGCGTGGAGGGATCAGCGATGACGACTGAACAGAAAACAATGATGAAAGACGTCTACGAACAGCGGAAGAAACGAAAAGCCCTGATTGCGTCTGTCGAAGCCGCAGGTCTGACGAAGGAAAAATATGAAAATCTGAAAGCGAATAAGGTAACGGACGGCAAGATCATCGAGCAGTTCGGCCTGTACGCGACGAAGCTGAACAACTGGAAAAAGGCTGTCGGCCTGTTGGACGGTCCATCTGCTGCACCTGCAGAAGAGAAGAAGCTGCCGGCAGACAATGACCTGAAAGACAGTCTCTCCCGTCTCAAGGAGAAGTTTGACACTCCGGCACCGTCGCCTGACGTTGAGGAAGTTCCAGAGATTGAGAATCCGTCCCTCCGTGAGAAAGACGTGCTGACACCGGTCAGTGAAGTAACGATCAACTATGAAAAGATGTGCGAAACCAAAGATAAGGAGATCGCCCGTCTGGCGACGCTGAATGAAAGTCTGAACGGCAAGATCGCCCGAGTCAACGAGAAGAACGCAGAGCTGGCTGCCGAGAACAATAAGCTGTATCGAACCAAGCCAGAGGCTCCTGATGCAGATCTCGTCGCTGACCTGCGGCAGCGGATTGCTAGTCTCGAGAAGGAGCTGTCCGATCGGAACACTGACAGCGAGAAAGCTGACCAGGCGATTGTGGAGCTGACGCAGGAACTTCAGGCCGCGCATCACCGCATCGAAGCCTTGAAAGCGACGGAAGCTGACTATCTGCAATTGGAGGTCGACTACCGCAACCAGCAGACTGCCTATGACCGGCTCCTGCAGCGGCAGAACAGCCTAGAAGAGACGGAGCAGATCAACCACTGGTTGATGAAGCGCTGCGTCGCGCACGTCGAACAGCAAAGCGAGGTGCAGTGAGATGACCATGATGATGATGGGTCTGATGGTTGCCCTCAGCGTAACCCTGATTGTTACGTCTGCCCTGTATATGACGAAGATTGGAAACCTGCAGGCAAAAGTGAGTGAACTGCAGCATGAGGCTCTTCAGCACGAAACACGGAGCGAGTGGCAGATGGAGCGCTTTGAAAGCCAGCTGGAGCGCCGGGATCTCCGTATTGAGGCGTTCGAAAAGACTTACGAAAACCCCGTTCTCGCGGAAGTGCACCGCAAGCTCGCCAAGCAGACGGAAAAAGGTCTGAAGAAATACGGGCATACCGTGCGACCGGAGCAGTATCGGGACGACCAGTGGCTGCTTCACCTGCAAGAAGAATTGATTGATGCCGCGGCATATGCGGAATCACTGATGCAGAAACGGAATAAGCAGGAATGACTGACGCGCCGATCTACCTGTCCATCGACGAATGGAACCAGCTGCTCGGCATCAATGACAGCTATAAAGCCCCGGATGCCCTCTGGCGTATCCTCAAAGATAAACAGCGTCGGGAAAACCTGTTCCGCGAAACGCTCGAACTGCATCGGTACCAAGTCGATGTGGACTGGTTCCACCAATATTTCCAGGAAGAACACGCCCAGCGGAAAAAGTACGGGCAGGACTTTACCCCAAACAGCGTCAGCACGCTGCTGGCTCGAATCGTCAATCCAGACGGTGAAGATGGAAACTACTACGAGCCGTCTGCCGGCTCCGGGGGCATCGTGATCCGCAAGTGGGACGAAGACCGCTGTCAGCACACACCGTTCAGCTACCGTCCGTCGATGTACCTGTACCGGCTGGACGAATTGAGCGACCGAGCAGTGCCGTTCCTGCTGTTCAACACGATGCTGCGCGGAATGAATGCGGTGATTGTGCACGGCGATGTGCTCACGAAAGAAACGAAAGCTGTCTATTTTGTCCAGAACGATGCCGACGATCACCTGCAGTTTTCGAACCTATACCGCATGCCGGTCAATCAGGCGACTGCCGATCACCTGGACATCGTCTGGGCAGATGGCGCGATATATGAAGAAATTGATACACCTGGCGAATGGCCGGCACACGTAACCGGCGCCATGCAGGCGCTGCAGAAAAGGAGTGGGGAATAATGGGAAATTTGAGACGGCGCGGGGTAGATCCGCGAAAGGTAGACAACAAAGAAATTCAGTTCACTACATTAGCTGTATACCGAGGGAAGGTTCATTTGGTCGCCTGCCGAGATGTACAGGCCCGCGAGGCAATGGATACGACTGCTAGACTTGGCACAGACACTTTGATCGAAACAAAACTGCAGGACGATGAACTGCTCGAACTGCTGGCCGGTGATTCTGCCAAACTGCGAGAGCTGCTGGGACTGCCTCCTGTGACAGAGGAGGGTTCTTATGACAGAGGAGGGTTCTTATGACAGAGGAGGGTTCTTATGACAGCTGAAACGAATGCGGAGCGGTTGGAGCGATGTAGGCAATTCGCGAGTGCCGAAGATATCGACTGGCTCATCCAGCAAACCGAGCGAGCGCAGGAGTTGGACAAGGCCCTGTCTGATGAAAACGAATTACACAACGCAATGTATGACAAAGCTGTCGGATTGGATAGGAAAAACGCCCGTCTGCGGGACCAGGTAAAGGACCTGGAGGACTTACTAAAACAGGAGCGACAGAACGCCCAGTACCAACATGATCGGAAGCACCTGAACGCCGAGCGAGCGCAAAAGTTGGAGAATCAGATAATCGCTATAAAAATATTATTCGAAAATGAACAAAGGGAAAACGTCCGTCTGCGGGAAGCGTTGTACGATATAGCGGAATGCAATTTGGGGATCATTCACATTGCCGAAGCAAGTGAACGTGCCCGACAAGCCCTGAAAAGGAGAATCGGAATGAGAACTCAGGCCATTATCACAATCCGTCAAGAGACCACGGAAGCAGAAGCAGAATTGATCAGAGCTGCCTTCTCGGACGCAGCGATCGTCGACCGTTTGAAAGAGCACATGGAGAGCGAAATCCGAGAAGGATTTTTGGATGGTTTTCCTGCTGAAGTGACTCTCGATCTTCAATTGATCGAGGACACGCCATGAAACAGCTCACGGAACAGCAGCCCGTGACCGCTGCCGACGTCGACCGCCTGATTCGCCAGATCGATACCCTACTTGAAGGAGGAACCGCAGATGATGACCATCGCTCAAAAGAAACAACAGACAAAAGAGTTGCTGGATGACCTGAAACAGAAACAGAAGGCCGCACGGAAAGACAAAGATGAGAAGGAGGCCGCCCGTCTCCAAGACCTGATCTATCAGGAGCAGGTCCGGGTGGATAAGTACCGAGTCAGTGTGAAGCCCGTCCGTTTCAAAAACGGCCACGTGGTCAATGGTGCGCTGATTGACCAGTACCGCAAGAAGCTGCCGAAGACCGGTGAGCTGACCGCGTACTTCGAAGAAGGACCTGAGGTGCCGCGCTTGCTAGTGCTGGCGCACTCGACCGGCAAGATCGCCCTCGTCGACTGGTCGGAACACTTCGACTCGGTAAAATTGCCGGAAGGAGAGGATCTGCTTGAAAGACTGGGAATCGTTCTTACGGAAACACGCCAAGTCCATCGTGAATCCTGATCATTTATCCTCGTTCGCGCAAGGCATCAACTTTAACGGAGAAGGCCGCGCTTATCTGTCAGACGGCATCCTCGCTGTCCGGCTCAGTGGACTGCCCGAAATCGGCTTCAGCTATGTCGAAGACCTGAACGGCAAACCGATGGACGTGGAAGCGAAACTGCCGGAACGACTGAATCGGCTCTTCGACCAGGAGATGGAGGGCGCGGTCACCGTGAGCACGAAAGAGCTGCAGCAGGCCGCGGATTTGCACACGTCGCTGCGGAAAGCAGTGCAGGGGGCAAAGGCTGCAAAAGAAGCGCTCTACCGTGTCGATCTGCAGCGGGTGGATGGTGCTCTCCGGCTGTCGCATAAGACCGAAGAAATCAGCGGATACACCGTTCTTGCGGAGAGACCTTGGGAGGACTGGCCCGTGCAGCATGTCGCGGGAGACCGCCTGCTGGCCGCGGCCAAACTGTTTGCGGAAGACTATGAAACTGTGAATCTGGAGTACCGGAACCGAATGATGATCCGGCTCTCTGCCGGCAACCTGGAAGCCGTGCTTCTCGGCATCCGGGTGTACGACTGAAGGAGGAACTGCTATGGAGCTGAATGAGTATCAACGACAAAGCGCCCGAACGGCGCAAGAACACGACCTGGAGCAGCTGAACTACGCCCTCGGGATTGCCGGAGAAGCCGGAGAAGTGGCCGACCTGATCAAAAAGCGTTTCTTTCACGGGCACACCACCTCGTCGGAGGAGCTGAAGAAAGAGCTGGGAGACGTGCTGTGGTATCTGGCGCAGATCTCCCGCATCTTCGGAATTACCTTGGAAGAGGTCGCCGAAGGAAACATCGAGAAGCTGCAGCACCGGTACCCGGACGGCTTCAGTGAGACACGCAGTATCGGACGGACGGAATAGCAGTCGAAAGCGAGGTACCTGTATGGTGCAGAATATTGACCGGAATCCACAACTGAATATCCAACACGACGGCGCACTGGTGCTGTCGACGGCCAGCAGCCGGCACTCGACGTCCTGGCGCAACACGGACATGCAGTGGAGCGACCTGGTGCGGAAGCTGTCACAGACGACCCGGACGCCGGAGACGTACGCGGAGTATCGCAACCTGTCGAAAGCTGAACAGGGGCAAATCAAGGACGTCGGCGGCTTCGTCGGCGGAACGCTCAAAGGCGGACGCCGGAAGGCCGATGCGGTCGGCTGGCGTCAACTTGTCACGCTGGATGCCGACTTCGTCAAAGGCGACTTCTGGGGCACGGTCGAGATGTTGTTCGACAACGCCTGCGCGGTCTACTCCACCCACTCGCACCAGCCGGACAGGCAGAAGATGCGTCTGCTGATCCCGCTGTCCCGCTCCGTCACGCCGGAGGAGTACGTCGCCGTCTCGAAGCGGATCGCCGCAGACCTCGGCATCGACATGTTCGACGACACCACCTACCAGCCGCACCGGCTTATGTACTGGCCGTCAACGGCGACGGACGCTGAGTACCTTTTCGAGGTGCAGGACTCCGCCTGGCTCGACCCAGACGAGGTTCTCGCCCGCTACGTCGACTGGCGTGACCCGCTCGAGTGGCCGACGTCGAGCCGGCAGCAGAAGGTGCAGCGGAAGATGGCCGACCGGCAGGGGGATCCGACGGACAAGCCCGGCATGGTTGGCGCGTTCTGCCGCACGTACACCATCGAAGACGCCATCGACAACTACCTGCAGGACCAGTACAGCCCGCACTCCGAAGGCCGCTACACCTACAACGAAGGGAGCACCGCCGGCGGACTCGTCCTCTACGATGACGGCCTGTTCGCCTACAGCCACCATGGCACAGACCCAACCAGCGGCCTGCTGGTCAACGCCTTCGACCTGGTGCGGATCCACCTGTACGGCGCCCTCGACGAGGACGCGAAGGAAGGGACCCCGATCAGTCGGATGCCGTCGACCCTCGCCATGTCGAAGTTCGCCCAAGAGGATTCGGAAGTGAAAAAGACCCTCGTCCGGGAGCGGCTCGCGGACGCAGAAGCCGACTTCGCAGACGAGTCTTCTATAGAAGGAACTGCCGCACCGGAGGATGATGAGAACTGGATCCAGCGTCTGTCCATTAAGAAGGACGGCGGGTTTGTCGAGAGCCGGACCAACCTGATGCTGATCCTCGAGCACGACCCGCATCTGCGCGGCAAGTTCGCCCTTGACGAGTTCGCGCAGCGGACACTGATCCTCGGTGATCTCCCTTGGCGCAAGACGACAGGGGCGAACGACTTCTTCAACGATTACGACGAGTCGGGCTTGCGGAACTACCTGGAGCAGGTATACGACCTGTCCAGTGTCTTGAAGACGCAGGATGCCCTGGCGCAAGTGTTCCACTCGCATGCGTTCCACCCCGTGCGGCAGTACTTGGAGGGACTGACCTGGGACGGTGTCGAACGGCTCGATACCCTGCTGATCAACACGCTGGGCGCCGAAGACACAGAGCTGAACCGGGTCGTCACCCGGAAGACGCTGACAGCCGCAGTCGCCCGTGTCTTCAACCCCGGCTGCAAGATGGACTACATGCTGACCCTGGTCGGGCCGCAAGGCATCGGAAAGAGTAGCCTGTGGGGCCGTCTCGGCGGCGATTGGTTCAGCGATAGCTTGACATCAGTCACCGGGAAAGAAGCCTACGAACAGCTGCAGGGTGCCTGGATCGTGGAGATGGGGGAACTATCCGCGACGCGGAAAGCGGACGTGGAATCGATCAAACATTTCCTCACGAAACGGGTCGACCGGTTCCGGGTGGCCTACGGGCGCCATGTGACCGACTTCCCGCGCCAGTGCATCTTTATCGGCACGACAAATGACGTGGAATTCTTGCGGGATGCCACCGGCAACCGCCGGTTCTGGGTCATGCCTGTCGGCAAGCGGAAGGTAGCGCAAGACTGGCACAGCCTGACGAAAGTGGAGATCGGGCAGCTGTGGGCGGAAGCGGTGGAGCGGTATCGCGCAGGAGAAGCGTTGTATCTGCCACAGGCATTAGAAGAGGAAATGTGGGAGATTCAGAAGGGCCACAGCGAGGAATCACCGCTGTTTGGACCGATACAAGAGCATTTGGAGAGGCCGGTTCCGGGTAACTTCGACAGCATGGAGATGGGCGACCGCAAACGATTTTTCGCAGACGAGTTCGGTGAGAATCCGGAGGATGAACTGCTGGTGCCGAGGTCTCGCGTCTGCGCACTGGAGATCTGGATCGAGCTGTTTAATGGTTCTGCGAACAAGTTCCCGATGATGGATCGGCGGGAAATCAACTCGATTTTACGTCGGATGCCGGGATGGACGGAGCACGACAGCAAGTCCAGAACCCTTCGATTCGGGCCGGAAATCGGGACGCAACGAGCCTATATCCGGGCAGCTGAAATGGAATTAGAGGAAGTAAATGGTTTGGAATTTCTGGAATAAGAGCGTCAACAAAGTCCGTTTTACCGTCAACAGACTTTGTTGACATTGTTGACGCTGCTGGCCGGAAAAACGTCGAGCGTCAACCATGTCAACAAACTTTTTCGTATTGTTGACACCTATTGTTGACGCCTTCAGCCCTTGTGGCTGTAGGGCCCAGCCCCTACCGTCAACAATGTCAACAATATATTCTCTAAAGTAGTATGAAAGTAAGAAAATAAGAGAATATGCGCACATGCGCGCGAGGAATACCCCCTTATTCTCTTATTTCCGGTTGAGAGATGAGAAACCGCTAAAAATCGTTGACATTGTTGACGTTGTATTTTTGGTGAAGAAGGAGTGAGTGACTTGCTGGAAAAAGAACTGGAAAGAAAGTTCGTGGAAATGGTGAAAGCCGAGGGCGGTCTTGCGTTGAAATTTACGAGCCCGAACATGGCCGGCGTTCCGGACCGGATCGTCCTGCTGCCGGACGGTGTTTTCTTTTTCGCCGAACTGAAACGTCCCGGGCAGAAACTCCGGCCGCTGCAGCTGAAACGGAAAGAGCAGCTGGAACAGTTGGGCTTCCGCGTCGCCGTCGTCGATTCTGTGGAGAGTGTGGCACGAGTTCGACACACGATCCGGGGAGGTGATGCAGCCTATGACTAAATACATTCCGCATGCTTACCAAGAGCACGCCATACAGAAGATCATTGACAGCCCTGCCGCTGGTTTGTTTTTAGACATGGGCTTGTAGCTTGGGGAAAACAGTCACAACCTTGACAGCCGTCACCGAACTGCTGCACAACCACTTCGCCATACATAAGGTGCTGATCATCGCGCCGAAACGAGTGGCCGAGGATACGTGGAGCCGGGAGACCGAGAAGTGGGACCATACCCAGTACTTGCGGATCTCGAAAGTGCTGGGCGGCAAAAAGACACGCATAGCTGCCCTGGAAGCTTCAGCCGATCTGTACGTCATCAACCGCGAGAACGTCGACTGGCTCGTCCAGTATCTTGGAAAGAACTGGCCGTTTGATATGGTCGTGATCGATGAGCTGTCTAGCTTCAAGAGCCCGAGTGCGAAACGGTTCAAGCAGTTGCGGAAGGTAAGGCCGTTCATCGAGCGCATCGTCGGCCTGACCGGGACACCAGCGCCGAACAGTCTGATCGATCTATGGCCGCAGCTGTACCTGCTGGACCGCGGGGAGCGTCTCGGCAAGACCATCACCAGCTATCGTGACCGGTACTTCAACCCCGGCCGCCGGGATCCATCCAAACACATCGTCTACACGTGGGACCTGAAAGCGGGAGCGGAGGACGCCATCCATGAACGGATCGGGGATATCTGCCTCAGCATGAAAGCGAAAGATTACCTGCAGCTGCCGGAACGGGTCGACAACATTGTCCGCGTCCAGCTGTCGCCGAAAGAGCGCGAGCTGTATACCCGCCTTGAGCGTGACAAGCTCCTGGAGTTTGATGGGCAGGACGTCATCGCGAACAATGCGGCAGCCGTCATGGGGAAATTGCTGCAACTGGCAAACGGCGAAGTGTATGACGATGAGGGCAACACCGTCCGCGTCCATGACCGGAAGCTGGACGCCCTGGACGACATCATCGAGGAAAGTCAGGGACAGCCGATCCTGCTGTTCTACTCTTACAAGCATGACCGGGATCGGATCAAAGCCCGGTTCCCACAAGCCGAGGAGCTGGATCAGGCGGACAGCATCAGTCGTTGGAACGCGGGAGCGATCCCGCTGCTGTGCTGCCACCCGGCGAGTGCAGGGCACGGGCTCAACCTGCAGGACGGCGGACACCTGATCGTGTGGTTCGGATTGACCTGGAGCCTAGAGCTATATCAGCAGGCGAATGCCAGACTGGATCGGCAAGGGCAGACCGAGAGTGTCATCGTGCATCACATCCTGGCCGCCGATAGTGCGGACGAACAGGTACTGCGAGTGCTGCAGGACAAAGAGCAGGGGCAAGACGCCTTGCTGGAAGCTGTCAAAGCGAGAATCGAACAAGCGAAAGGGTGACTGTGGGTGCTGCCATATAAACACTACAAGGATTTACTGCATGAAATCGAACTGTTGGAAATCCTGATCAAGCAAGCGGAAGCTGAACGGATGGAGTGGGACTTTGAAGGGCGTCTCGGTAGCCGGGTGCGGATGGATATCGCTGCACAGAAACTGGACAGGCTGGCCGAACGGATTGAGGAGCTGTCGGAGGAGCTGGATCAGCGCGAGGAGCACCGGAAGCATATCGAGCACAAGCTGGGGGAGTTCCAGTCGATCGAGTACCGAGTGGCGTACAAACGCTTCGTCGAAAACAAACGGCTGGAGGTCATCGCGGAGGAAATGGGGTACTCCCTGGCCTGGATCAAGAAGGTCTCTGCGCGTATTTGAAAAGAGTATACTTTTTGTATACCTACTTTTTTAGCGGGAAGTGTTAAGGTATAGGTGCGCATCTGTACTCTACCTCTACCCAAACAGGCGCACATTCCTCCTTCTCCCTTCCTGCTTGAGCCGCAGGGAGGGTTTTTACATATGTCTGACAAAGCGACTAGCGTGAAAGCGGTGATACGATGTGAAATTAACGGTAAAGCAACAAAAGTTTGCGGATTATTATATTGAGACAGGTAACGCGTCAGAGTCTGCCAGAAAAGCAGGTTACAGTAAAACCTATGCAACTACGCATGTATATAAGCTGCTAGATAATGCTAGAATTCGGGATTATGTCGATAAGCGAATGGCCGAGCTGGCGTCTGAACGGATCGCCGATCAAACGGAGATCCTGGAGCTGCTGACGGCAATCGCCCGCGGACAGGTCACGGAAGAAGTCCTGATCGGGACCGGAAAAGGTGCACAGACCATCACAGATATGGACGTGGACGCTTCCAACCGAATCAAAGCGGCTGAGCTGCTCGGCAAGCGATATGCCATGTGGACAGAGAAGCAGCAGGTCGATGTAGCAGGTGCGGTCACCTTTGTCGATGATATTGGTGATGCGGATGAAGCGTAAGCTGTCCGAGTTCCTGCCGAAAGCCTTTCATCCGGTCTGGCGTGCCGCGATTTCACCTGACATCCTGAACATCGTTTGCAAAGGTGGCCGGGGCTCTGGAAAGTCTTCTGATGTGGCGCACATCTTCGTGCAGCTGCTGATGCGCTATCCGGCAAACGCCATCGGCATCCGGAAGGTCGACAACACGATCGAGCTGTCCATCTTCGAGCAGATCAAGTGGGCTATCAGCGAACAGGGCGTCAGTCATCTGTTCAAGGTCAACAAGTCGCCGATGCGGATTACTTACCTGCCCCGCGGCAATTATATGGTGTTCCGAGGGGCGCAAGAACCGGAACGGATCAAGTCCCTCAAATCAGCCAACTACCCGTTCGCCTTTGCGTGGATCGAGGAGCTGGCTGAATTTAAAACTGAAGACGAAGTGACGACCATCACCAACTCCCTGCTACGGGGAGAACTGGCTGATGGTCTTTTCTATAAGTTTTTCTTCAGCTACAACCCGCCAAAGCGGAAACAGTCTTGGGTGAACAAGAAATACGAGACGTCCTTCCAGCCGGCGAATACGTTTGTGCATCACAGCACCTACCTGGACAACCCGTTCATCTCGAAGCAGTTCATCGAGGAGGCGGAAGCGGCCCGGGAGCGTAACCCGAAACGATATGACTGGGAGTACGGCGGGGAAGCCGTCGGATCCGGCGTGGTGCCGTTCGACAACCTGCAGGTGGAAGCCGGCAGCATAACCGATGAGATGGTTGACCGGTTTGACAACATCCGTCAAGGCGTCGACTTCGGGTATGGCCCGGATCCGCTGGCCTTCGTCCGCTGGCACTATGACAAAAAGCGGAACGGCATCTATGCAGTCGATGAGCTGTACGACCACAAGGTGAGCAACCGCAACCTGGCTAAGTGGATCATCGGCAAAGGCTATCAGTCGACCGAGCTGACAGCGGAGAGTGCGGAGCCGAAGTCCATCGATGAGCTGAAGAAGGAACACGGCATCCGCCGGATCCATGCTGCGAAGAAAGGTCCCGATTCTGTCGAGTACGGCGAACAGTGGCTGGATGACCTGGACTTCATCTGCATCGATCCACAGCGGACGCCGAACATTGCGAAAGAGTTTGAGAACATCGACTATCAGACGGATCGGGACGGCAATCCGCTCCCTCGTCTGGAAGATAAGAATAACCATACGATTGACGCGACACGGTATGCGTTTGAGCGCGATATGAAGCGCCCATCCGTATCCGTGCTGAAGTGAGGTGACTACATATGCTGCTGGAGGACCTGTACCGTCCCCGCTGGCATGAGAGGATGGTGGACGTGATTACAGATATGGTAGATGGCGTGATCACCGATGATGAGGTCATGCTGCAAGAGATACAGAAATGGCTGAACAGCGATACCCGGAAGAACATGCTGACCGGAGAGCGCTATTATCTGAATCAGCCGGATATCCTGGAAGATAAGGTTCAGCCGATTGACTGGAAGAGTAACCAGAAGCTGACGCACGACTTCGTGAAGAAGCTGGTCAATCAAAAGATCGGCTATCTGCTGTCGAAAGAGCCATCGTTCGGGACGGAGAATGAAGAGTTTCACGATGTGCTGACAGACAGGTTTGACCGCGGGCTGCTGAAGAAAATCAAGAACGTCGGCAAGGAAGCGATCAACAAAGGCATCGCGTACCTGTATCCCTACATCAGCGAGACGGGACGGCTGTCCTTTACCAAGTTCCCGTCGGAACAGATCATCCCGAACTGGGCGGACAACGAACACATGGAAGTACTGTCGTTCTGCCGTGTGTATGAGGAGACGTACTACGACGGCAGGCAGGAGAAGATCCGCACCAAGGTGGAGTTCTATCATGAGAACGGTATCCAGTTCTTCCTGCTCGAAGCGGGCAAGCTGATTCCGGACGTCGAGGCAGGCATCGAAGCGCCGCACTTCTATATCGGCGATACCGGGCACAACTGGGAGAAGATTCCCCTCATCCACTTCAAGTACAACGAAGAGGAACAGCCGCTCATTGACTCCATCAAAGAGCTGATCGACAACTACAACCTGCAGGCGTCTACCAATGCCGATCTGCTGGCGGATACACCTAACTTTATCTACAAGCTGGTCAATTACGGTGGGCAGGATCTCGCTGAGTTCCTCTCCGACCTGCAGAAGTACCGGGCCGTCAAGACAGATGAGAACGGCGATGTCGACAAGCTGCAGGCCGATATCCGCACGGAAGCCGTGGAGAAAGAACTGGACCGCAACCGGAACTCCATATACGAGTTCGGCCGCGGGGTCGATACCCGGGACGTCAATCTTCGGGATGCGTCCGGTGTCGCGCTCCGCTTCCGGTATTCCGATCTCGACATGGACTGCAATATCCTTGAAGCGGAGTTCCAGTCATCGATTGAACACATGCTCTGGTTCATCACGCACTACTACCTGATGACAGAGGGGCAGGACTTCACCGAGGAATCGGTCAATGTCGTTTTCAACCGGGACATCATCATCTCAGAGCCGGAAGCCATCGAGTCCTGTGAAAAGTCGGTCGGCATCCTGGATGATAAGACGATCCGGGAGAATCACCCATGGTACACCGACGCCGTGGAAGAGCGTCTGAAGCAGCAGAAGGCTGAGGAAGAGCGTGCGTATGCCGAGTACGCTGACGAGTTTTCGAGAAAGCAAGCGGAAGATGTGAGTGACGATGGCGAGTAAGCAATACTGGCAGACCCGCTCGGAACAACGGGAGCTGGAAGCGCAGCTTGCGGCCAGCAAATACCTCGCCAAGATGGACGAGCGCATCCGGGAAGCGCAGCAGGACATTCTGCAGCAGATCGAGGTCTTCTATAGCCGTTATGCTGTGGAGAATCAGATCAGCTTGACGGAAGCGCGGAAGTACCTGACCAGCACGGAGCTGAAGGAGTTCAAGCGCATTAACCTGAAACGCTTCCGGGAGATGTCACTGGCCGGCAATCCGGACTATGAACGCCTGCTGCATGCCGTCAGCTACCGGGCGCGCATCAGCCGTCTGGAAGCGCTGAACTTGAACCTGGAGCTGACGATGGCCGATCTGTACGGCGGTGCGAACGGCCTGCAGCAGTACACATATACCGGGTTGGCAGACGTCTACACCAACTCGTTCTATAAGACGCTGTATGACTTCAGCCAGGCAGGTGCTACTCTTGGTGCTGTGACGGCATTGACCAACGAGACCGTGAAAGAGGCACTCGCCTACAACTGGAGTGGCAAGGAGTTCAGCAAGCGCGTCTGGGGTCACCAGAAGCAGACGCAGCAGGCTATCCGGAAAGAGCTGGAGCGCACCTTCGCATCCGGCCGTTCGCTGGATAAAACAGCACGTGCCATCATGAAGGTCACGGACAGCAGCTACTCCCGTGCAGAAGCGCTGGTGCGGACGGAAGCGAACTTCTTCCACAACTCGGCGGCTCATGCGGCGTACGGGGAAGCTGGTATCGACCGCTATGAGATCCTGGCGACACTCGACCATCGCACGTCTTCCATCTGCCGCAAGCAGGACGGCAAGATTTATGCCGAGAAGGACTACAAAGCTGGGGAGACCGCTCCGCCGTTTCACGTGCGCTGCCGTTCGACGACGATCCCCTACTTCGATGAATCGGAGTACATGCAGGACGAGAAGCGGCAATCCGCCGACGGCCTGATCGACAAGATGACTTACGAGGAATGGTTCGACATGACGGTGAAAACAGAGGAGGAGTGATTCAGTGGCGAGTTTCCAGGAAGCCAAGCAGCGGAAAGAGTACGGCACCTCCGTTCATCAAGTGCTCGACTCCTTCCGTAAAGACGCGGACAACATGTCCTGTGTAGTCGTGGTCAGCATCGACCAGAATCGCAGTGTCCAGTTTGGGTATGCGGGACCGAATACCGCTGAAATGGTGGGCATCACAGAAGTTGTGAAGACGCATCTGATCGATCTGATGCGGGAGTAACCCCTCGACTTTTTCGCTCTCTTGAAGTCGTTAAAGAACAAGGCAAACACCCTACCGTGCCGTTGCACGTAAAAAGCGAATAGGAGGAAGCAGCATGAATAAAGAGCAGTTAAAAGCCCTCGGCCTGACCGATGAGCAAGCCGACCAGGTGATCGCAGGCTATGGCCAAATGATCCCGAAGAGCCGTTTGGACGACAAAATCGAGGAAGTGAAAAGCCTGAACGCCACCATCGCCGACCGTGACAAGCAGCTGAAAGAGCTGAAGAAGGTCGATGCGGAAGGGCTGCAAGCGAAGATCACAGAACTGGAAGAGTCGAACAAAAAGGCAAAGGCAGAATACGAAGAGAAGCTGAAAGCGACTCAGCTGAACAGCGCGGTCAAACTGGCGCTGGCAGGGAAAGTGCATGACGCGGATCTCGTCGCCGGCCTGATCGACGGCAAGACCATCGAACTGGATCAAGACGGCAAGGTCACCAAAGGACTCGACGAGCAGCTGAAGACGCTGCAGGAAGCGAAGTCCTTTTTGTTTTTGCCGAAAGAAGCACCTGCTGATCCACCTGCCCCGAGAGGCACCAAGCCGGCAGAGGGCAATCCCGCCGGAAAGCCTGCGGCAAGTGTCGGAGCTAGCTTTGCCCAGCAGATGAACGAGCAGCACAAGCCAGAAAATAACCCATGGAGCTAAGAAAGGAGCATTTACATGTACGTAAAAGACTACGGCAAGCGTGAAGACATCAACTTCCTTGCCAGCGCAGATGTAACAAGTTTCACTGAACAGATCAGTGACACCGGAGTGGCAGCCGACGAGAACGGCCGCAAGATCGTGAAGGCTGGCACCGTATGGCCGAAGAATGATGCAACAGCGAAAGGTCTCGTCTACACCGATGTGGACGTCACCAACGGCCCTCAGCCGGGAGCTGTCCTGTACGAGGCATGGGTCATCGAAGAGCGCCTACCGGTTGCGATCGACGCCCTCGCCAAGCCCGAACTCAAAGGCATCAAATTCCGATAATCTATCAAAGAATGGAGCGAAACAACTATGGCAAGTATCCTTGAACTGTTCAGCACCAAAGAAGTCCTGAACTATCAGCAGAACCGTCAGTACCCGGCATTGCTCGGGGAGACGTTGTTCCCGGAAGTGAAAAAGCAGTCCCTTGAATTCGACATGATCAAAGGCGGCAACGCACTACCAGTCGTGGCATCTGTCCATGCGTTCGATACTGAGGCGGAGATCGGCAGCCGTGAAGCCAGCAAAATGGCGATCGAGCTGGCACTCGTCAAGCGGAAGATGCAGCTCAAAGAGAAGGACATCATCGCCATCGAACAGCCGCGTAACGCTGCCGAACAGCAGTACCTCATGTCGCAGGTCTACAATGACATCGACGTCTTGACGGCAGGTGTCCGCGCTCGTATTGAAGCGATGCGGATGGAAGTCCTCTCGACCGGTAAGGTCACACTGGACGAGAACGGTCTCGACATGGTCGTCGACTACGGCGTCCCTGCGGCAAACAAAGAAGCCCTGTCCGGTACAGGCCTCTGGACGGCCGAGACAGCGGATCCGATCGAAGACCTGATGCGCTGGGCAGATAGCCTGTCTGCTCGTCCGACACGTGCCTTGACATCAACAGCGGTCCTCTCCGCTCTGCTACGCCATCCGAAGATCGTCGGAGCTCTGTTCGGGCGCGACTCCATGCGCGTCGCTACACGGAACGACCTGAACGCGTTCATGCAGCAGCATGACCTGCCGACGATTGCCGTCTACGACGCGCAGTACCGCAAGCAGGAGAAGAACGGTACCTACACGAAGCACCGCTACCTGCCGAAGAACTCGTTCGTCATGTTCGGCGACGGTCAGCTGGGTGAGACGCTCTACGGCCCAACACCAGAAGAGAATCGCTTGGTACGTGATCCAGCTGTCCAGGAACAGCAGATCGGGAAAGTCCTCGCGATGGTCTACGAGGAGAACCTCGATCCGGTCAGCACTTGGACAAAAGCTGTCGCAACTGCGATGCCATCCTTCCCAGCTGCCGATGAAGTGTTCCAGGCACAGCCTATCTTGTAAAGGAGTGAAACCCCTTGGCAAACGTCAAAGTGAACGACATCCCGGTGCGGTACGAGAACGAAACGTATCCGCCGGGTGCGGAGTTTGAGATGAAAGACGAGCACATCAACGAACGCCTGGTGACGGTCGTCGAGAAGAAGACGGAGAAGAAAGCTCCGGCGAAGAAGTAAGGAGGGGCCGCAGTGGACGTATTCGACATCGTGAAAGCCAAGCTCCCCGGGCCGCTGGATGAAACGGTCCTGGCCCTGCAGATCGCAGAAGTCGGGGAGCACATCAAGAACTACACCAATCAGACGACTGTACCGGACGGTCTCAAGTTCGTGCATGCGAACATGGTCGTCGACCTGTACAACGCGGACAAGCGCCGCGCTGATCCGGAAGGACAGACGGCCGTCTCCTCCGTCAAAGAGGGAGACGTCACCGTCCAGTTCGGCAGCGTCAAGGTGGACAGCCGGGAGCGGGCGATGGAACGGATGCTGTATGACTACGCCCCCCAGCTGAACAAATTTCGACGGATGAGGTGGTAGGATGAACGTCCAAGACATCATGCGGAAGGCCATACCTGCCGTTGAGTTTATGTATGACCGTACAGCCGCTGTGAAGCGTCATACGGAGTATGTAAAGCCGTCCGGGGCTACCGGTCAGCGATGGGAGGGCATCCACCCTGCCGTGCCGTGTCGGCTGTCTGCGCCGTCTCTCAGCAATACCAATCAAGGCGTCGTGAACAAGATCGATTACGACGTCAAGATGATCTGCTCCGCCGACTTTCTGATTCTCCCCGGTGACGTGATCACGGTGGACGGCCGAGAGTACACCAGCGCGAATGAGCCGTTCGTGTACGTCTCTCACCAGGAAGTCGCACTGACCCGGAAAGGTACAGCCTGATGGGCTTTGAATTCGGACAAGTCGCGGAGTTGCGGGACAAGGTGAAAGAGTTCCGGATCGCATCCGGTCGTGTGCATGACAAGATCGCCCGCCGAGTCGCGCTGCTTGCCATCCGGAAAGTGAAGCTGATGACGCCGGTTGATACCGGGGACTTGCGGAACAACTGGCAGTTTCAAGTGGTGAAGAAAGGCGATGTCTACGTCATCGTCATCTTCAACCAGGTGGAATACGCCTCGTTCGTTGAGAGCGGCCACCGGATTGTCGTTGCGGGGCGGACGGTCGGATGGGTGGAAGGCCGCTTCATGCTGAAGCTGACGATGGGTGAACTGGAGTCGATCGCTCCGAGAATGTGGGAACGCGAGATCGAGAGGGAGATGAGACGAATCTTTGGTCAATGACATAAAAGCCCTGTTGATCCAGCAGCTGAGAGCTGCCTACGGTCCAGGCGTCCATATCTACGATGAACCGGTGAAGCAGGGGCTGAAGACCCCTGCTTTTATTGTGCTTATCATTCATGACAGCCAAACGAGGAAGCTCCATCGCCTGGCCGAGTGGGAGTACCTGGTGAACGTCACCTTCTTCCCGTCGGATCCGAACGAGTTCTACACGGAAGCGGACGAGGTCAGCCAGACGTTCAAGATGGACTTCCGCTATATCGGCAACCTGTTCCACGTCCACAAGCTGGAGGCGGTCAAGCAGGATGGCGCTCTCGTCATCACGTTCACCGTCAAAAAGCTGGTGCGGGAAATCGTCACGGAAACGAAAATGAATCACTTAACCTTTGGAGGTGTGACAAGTGAGTAAAGAAAAAGCAGAAACAGTCGAGCAGCCGCGAACTTCCAAGTTCAGCAAGGCTGCTTTTTTAGATGCGGCAGCCGATCCGAATGAGCGGATCCTGTACGAAGTCGTCTTGCAAGACGGCCAGACCTATGCGAAAGACGAGGCCGCTGACCTTGTCAACGCATGGAAGAAGAAAGGAGTCGGTCAGTAATGGCAGGTGGTAACTGGGAAACGCAAAACAAAGTGCTGAACGGCGCTTATGTCAATTTCGAATCAAACGACCTGGTCGCGACCGGCCTGGACTCCCGCGGCACGGAAGTCATCCCGCTCACAGCGGACTGGGGGGAAACCGGAAAGTTCATCCGCGTCTCGCCGAACACGGACTTCGTGAAGACGTTCGGCGTACCGCTCTCGGGACTGCTCCCGATCCAGGAAGCTTTCAAGGCGACCGGTGACGTCCTCGTCTACAACCTGAGCGGAGCAGGCGAGAAGGCCACAGCGACCAGCGGCACGTTCACGGCAACCGCTGCTCACGGCGGCGCAGCCGGGAATAAGATCGTCGTGAAATTCACCAAGGCTTTGGACGGCACCGATACGGTCAAAACCTACTTTGACGGCGTCGAGAAGGACAAGCAGGAAGTCGCAAGCGCCGATGCGCTGGTCGCGAACGATTACGTCACGTTCACGGGCGCTCTGCCGCTTGCGGATGCAACGCTGACCCTGGCAGGTGGAACGACTGCACAAGCGACCAACGAGTCGTATACGGCGTTTGCAGCCGGTCTCGACACGCAGCGCTTCAAGACCATCGCTCTCGGGACAGACGACGATACGGTCAAGCTCCTGATGAGCCTCAAGGTCAAACAGTGGCGAGAGCAGGAAGGCAAAAACGTGACGCTGATCACGAACGTCTACAATGCCGCAGACTTCGAAGGCGTAGTCTCCGTGAAGAACGGCGTGTATGTCGGCGGTACGTTCATCCCCGCGAAGGATGCGGTCTACTGGTACGCCGGTGCGTATGCGAACGCCATTACCAACTCGCTGACCTATGCCGAGTACCCGGGTGCGACAGACGTCGAGGAATTGACGTTTGACGAAAAGGTACAGGCCATCCAGAAGGGTCACGTCATCTTTATCTATGACGCAGGCGCGGACGGGGTAGACCGCATTGTGGTCGAATCGGATATCAACACGTTCCGGTCGTTCACCCCCCAAAAGAATCAAGATTTCCGCAAAGGAAAAATTGTGCGACAGATGGACATTGTCTCGAACAATGTGCAGCACATCTGGTCGCGCTTTTTTATTGGAAAAGTGGACAACAACGAAGACGGCCGCAACCTGTTCAAAGGCCAGGTCATGAAAGTGATCCTCGATCCGATGGTGACACGCGGAGCCATCGAGCCGTATGACCCGGCGGAACTCGACTTCCAACAGGGGGCGACGAAGGACGCGGTCCTCGCTCGCATGGGCCTGAAGTTTAACGACGCCATGGAAAAACTCTACATGACGGTAGATTGCAAATAACTAGGAGGTGGATTGAATGTCCCCACGTTTGATGCGTAATGAAGATGCCATCTCCGCAAAAGAGGGCACCGTGTTTGTGACGATTGATGGACGCGTGCTGGAATACGCGGAACTCATCAAGTTTGAAGCGAAGGTCGACTACACGAAAGCGGACGTCAAGTCCGTCGGCAAGCGGATGAAGGGCAGCAAGATTGTTGGTGCAGAAGGTACGGGGTCGATGGAGGTCCACTACCACCGTCCGGAGAACCGGCAGCTCGCCCTGCAGTACGTCAAGACAGGCAAGTCGCCGGTCATGGACGTCACCATCGTCAACGCGGACATCACGTCCCGCGCAGGCAAGCAGACGTCGCTGATTAAGAACATCGTTCCGGATGGTGCGCTGATTGCCGCTCTGGACGGCGACTCGGAAGACTTGCTGACGGATGAAATCGACTTCACGTTCGATGACTTCGATTTCCTCGACACATTCAACATCATTGAAGACTGATAGACCCAAAAGGAGGAAGTTTGTAGATGAGTAAATTTAATGCGTTTATGAAGGGCAGCGTCAAAGCGGCCGAAGAAGTGAAAATGAAACTTGACCGTTTCCCGGAGGAGATCGTCCTCCGGCCGCTTACTGCGGGGGAAGCGGACAAGATCAACGAGCGGTGCTTCGTCAACAAGACTGGCCGCAAAGGCAAGCAGGAGCGCTCCTTTGACGTGGTCCGCTACAACCGCGGCGTCTGCTCGGCGTCCATCATCTATCCTGATCTGAACGATGCAGCCCTGCAGGAAAGCTACGGCGTCCGCGGCGCAGAAGAACTGTATGCAGAGATGTTCCTCTTCGGGGAGTCGGCACAGATTCTCGAGAAGGTCACGGAGATCTCCGGATTGAACGAGTCGCTGGACGATGACATCGAAGAAGCAAAAAACTAATTGACGGAGGGCCGGATGACATCAGTTCGGAAGCGGTGCTCGCGCATTACGCCTTGCACGAACTGCAGATTCGACCCTCTGAACTTTTCAATATGGAACGCAAAGAGAAGGCGTTCGTCTATGCCAGTATCCAGGTGAGAATCAAGGAAGAAAAGCGGCAGCAGAAAAAAGCGAAGAAAAAGTGAAACTTCTTCCGGTCTTCGGGTGTATACTTGAGCAAAGGAGGAATTCACATGATTCTCGTCTTTATCCTGCTCGGACTTTTCTTTTTACTGGTGGCGATCATGCTGCCGTTCGCGATCATCAAGATGGCCGTGACCAAGCCAGTGGCGTGCCCGCAGTGCGGCACACAGCTGAAGCTCATCTCGAACACCGGTAAGTGCACTCGCTGCAAAGCGAAACTATATAAGCACATGGACGGCGACTACCGTCTCCGCGCGTAAGCATCCGACAGCTCGGGTGCTTTTTATTTTGCACAGAAAGGCAGGTGAGGATACATGGCAGAAGCACGATCCAGTATGTCGCTCGAGGACCGCATGTCCGGTCCGCTGCAGAAGATCTTGAAAGCGATGGACAGCACTCTCAAAGTCATGGAACAGATGGACAGCGCGACCCAGCAACTGGACCAGAAGACGATGGCAAACGCCCGTCGCAGCATCGACAATGCGGCATCCGGTCTTGCTCGGATGCAGGCACAGATGAAGCAGACCAATGACGCCACAAGCAAAGCCGCACAACAGCAGGAGAAAATGAACGACGCCCTGCAACGCATGAAGCCGCCGACCGTGTTGGAACGAATGCGATCGCTGTATCAAGGCATGCAGCGTGAGATGGCCCAAGCGACTACGGCCCAGCAGAAGTTTGCGACCGCGCTGAACATGCTGCGTCCGTCCAACATGCTGGAACGTCTCAAGACGGTCATGAAGCAGCACGGCGACAGCGCAGACCACGCCAGTCGACAGCAGGAGAACTTCAACCGGTCTGTCGAGAGCGGCATTCCAAATGTCAAGAGTCTTGCCACCGGAATCCTCGGCGCCATCGGAGCGTACCAGCTGTTCAGCATGGCGAAAGATGCGGCGAAGGATCTCTTCTCCCGGGGTATCGAGTTTCACGCCTTCCGAGAAAGCGCGTCTGTCGCGTTCACGACATTCCTCGGAGACGCTGAGAAGGCGCAGCAGTACATGGACAACATGTACGCATTCGCGCTCAAGACACCGTTCGCTTATCCGGACCTTCTAGCTTCCTCCAGGAACCTGATTGCATTCGGCATGAGTGCCGAGAATACGTTCCCGGTCATGCAGGCAATTGGTGATGCTGTGGCAGCCATCGGCGGCGGGAACGCCGAGATGATGAACATGGCGGACATCTTCGGACAGATTCAGGCGCAAGGTCGTATCACCGCAACCGAAGTCAACCGTCTGAGCCAGTACGGCATCAACGCCTTTGAGATCCTCGGCAATGCAGCAGGGAAGTCGGCAGACGAGATGCGGAAGGAAATCAGTAAGGGTACCGTTGACGCCGGCACCGCGATTGGTGCCTTGGTCGAGGGGATCGATAAGAAATTCGGCGGCATGATGGAAGGGCAGAAGAAGTCCTGGGCTGGTCTCATGGACTCCCTCAACTCCGCTCGGCGGAATGCTGGAGCTGCTCTGACGAAAGATCTGATGGAGCCGCTCGCGGACTCTGTTCAGAACATCATCAACCTATTCAAGAAACTGCCGCAGTACATAGGGCCGGCAGTCAGCGCATTTATCCCGCTACTGAACAAAATCAATGAGGCCTTTGCAGAGGGCCGTTTCGACGGCATCTTCGACAGCTTGGCTGCAGGGCTGACCTTTGTCGCGGAAACGCTCGCATGGATCGGAGAAACCGGTCTGTGGGTCGCAGAAATCTTCATGGACAACTGGTCGTGGATTGCACCGATTCTGTTCACGATGTCTGCTGTGCTTGGTACGATCGCAGCCATCCTGCTGTTCAAGTATTCTATCCTCGGTTTGATCCGTGTGGCTACACTGGCATGGGCGGCCGCTCAGTGGGTCGTCAATGCTGCATATCTCGCGAATCCGATCGTCTTGGTGCTCCTGCTGATCGTCGCGCACATCGCGCTTGTCATCTACGCGCTATACGCGTGGGGCGAACAGACAGCGGCCGTGGTCGGCTGGATCGTAGGCTGGTTCTTCTTCTTCGGTCAAGTGTTCGTCAATATCATGATCGCCGTTCTGAACTTCGGCATTTCCGTTGTGGAAATGCTGGCGAATGCCTGGATGCAAGGAGTCTACATGATCCAGATGGCGTGGTTTATGCTCGGTACCATGGTGAACGTCATACTATCTGCCATCGTCAATTTCGCGCTGTCGGCAGCTGCGGCAGTCGTGAACACGTGGAATGACGGTCTGTACGCCGTGCAGATGGCGTTCCATACGATGGCACAAGCTGGGCTCAGCATTATGAGCGGCTTGTCCAGTGGTGTGGTCGGTGTGGTAAACGCGGCTCTCGGTGCTGTCACGGCACTCATCAATACGGCCGTCAGCGGGCTGAATGCGCTCATCTCGATGGCGAACAAAGTGCCGGGCGTCAACATCGGTGCAATCGGTACGGTCGACTTCAAGGTCAGCAACGGGGTCGGCAAAGCGCTTGGCGCAGTCGGTGCGGCTCTGCCGGCGCCAACCCGGAAAGCGGCATTCAGCCCTGGGAAGTATAGCGCCGGTGTCTTCAGCGGAACGATGCCAACAGCTCCGCCTTCCGTATCGTTCGGGAAGCAAGGGTACGGCAGCCCGATTGGTGCGATGGCGAATGGTATGGCAATGGGCTCTAATGCTATCAAAAACGTCAGTGGTAAACTGACGGGCGTGATCGATAAAGTGTCCGGACTGATTCCAAATGGAAAAGATTTCGGAGCCGGCATGCTGAATCCTGGCGACGTACCGGCAGGAGCTTACGATCCGACAAATGGAGGTGCAAGCGCTCCTGGAGGAGGGGGCAAGGCGCCGGGCAGCGGCGGCGGTAAAGGCAAGAAGCCAGGCGCAGGCAAGAAAGCACCTGGGGGTGGCAAGAAAGCTCCGGGCGGCGGGAAAAAAGGCAAGAACCCGACCGGAGGAAAGCTGGACAAGGTCGGCAAGATTGAAGATGACATCAACATTGCAGACGAGGACCTGAAGATGCTGAAGGACTTGGCCGAGCGGAAAGCCGTCAAGAACTTCATCACGCTCAACCCGTCCGTCAATTTCAAAGACACCGTCATTGAAAAAGACGCCGATGTCAATGTCATCATCGACAAGATCGACAAGCACCTTCGAGAAGAAGCGGCTCGAAGCGTGGAAGGGGTGTTTGACCAGTGAGCTATGGAATCTATCTGAGTGCAAAGAACGACAAGGAAGGGTTCCGCCTGCCGATCAATCCGGAGGAAGTCAGGGTGACCCGGTCAGGGGACGGAGAGACGTTCAAGATTGCCCGTCTCGGCTCGGTCAATGTCCCGAAAGCGCCGGACTTGCAAGAGTTCGAGTTCGAGTCGTACTTCCCTGCCGAACCGACGCACTACAGCGAGACGGACTTCCTTCCGCCGCAGTACTATATCGATAAACTGAATAGCTGGTTGGATGCCCGAGAGCCGATACGTTACATTTACGTAAACGGTTCTTTTTCGATCAACGAGAAAGTTACGATCGAGGACTTTGAGTATTCGGAAAGCTACGGGACGGCAGACGTCGACTTCTCGATTGAACTGAAACGGTACGTTGACTTTGGGCCGAAACAGCTCAAGATCGAGAAGCCGAAAACGCCGACCGCAGCGAAGAAGCCTGCAAAAGCAACTTCATCGAAGAAACCTGCGCGGCAGACGCAGAAGGTCGTGCCCCAGACATACGTGTTGGTGAAGGGCGACAGCTTGTGGAAAGTGGCGCAGAAGTACACGGGGAAAGGCAACAACTATCCTGCGCTCGCCAAGCTGAACAACATCAAGCCGAGCCAGTACCGGCGTCTGCCGATCGGGTTGAAATTGAAAATCCCGCCGGAATGGACCAAGAAAAAGTGAGGTGAGCGGACATCGAACTCCTGATAGACAACCGTGACGGGAAGGTCTGGGACATGCCTGTCCGCTCCGTCACTTGGAAAACGGACCGGCTCGGCAAAGCCGGAGAGACGGAAGCGGAAGTCGTCAACCCGGATCCGCTGAAGTATCCGATCAACAACGGGGCGGTCGTCCGGATCAAGGACGGCGACCAGAAAATTTTCTACGGCTTCGTCTTCAATGTGAAAGGCGGGCGGGAAGACACCGTTACCGTCAAAGCCTACGATCAGCTGAAGTATCTGATGTACAACGACACGTTCGTGAAAAAGAAAATGCCCGCTTCCCAGGCCATCACGGAGATCCTGAAAAAGTACAACTGCGTGGTCGGCAGTATTGCGGGTACGCGTGTCGTCCTTCCGGCTATCGTCGAGGACGATAAGAAAGCGCTGGATGTGATCACGCAGTATCTGGATAATACGCTGACGGCGACGAACAAGATTTACGTACTGTTCGACAACTTCGGCAAGGTGGACTTGATGCTTGCCGACAACATGCGGATCCGACCAGAAGACTTTTACATCGGCGAGGACAGTCTCCTCTACGATTACGAGTATGAAGCCTCCATCGATGACGACACCTACAACCAGATCAAGCTCGTCCGTGACAACGAAAAGAAGTCAAAGCGTGAAGTCTTCATCGCTAAAGACTCGAGCACCATCGCCAAGTGGGGCATGCTCCAGAAGTTCCGGAAAGTCGACGACAGCATGAAAGACGCAGCAGTCAAACAGCTGGCCGAGAATCTGCTGCAGCTTCACAACCGGGAGAAGAAGTCACTCAAGCTGTCTGCGATCGGCAACTGGCGAGTGCGAGCCGGGCGCTTCATGTACTTCCGCATCGATAAGTACGGCATCAACCGGTACTTCCTCATTGACGAGGTCGAGCATGAATGGAAAGAGGGTGTCCATACGATGGACCTGAAAGTGAGTGTGTTCTGATGGGCTTGCTCGAAACGATTAAACAGACGTCAACGAAAGCGGTGGCAGCCGGCAACCCGGCGCAAGTGCTGTACGGTACCGTTGAGAAAGCCGACCCGCTCGAGATCCGCATCCACGAAAAGCTGAAACTGACGGAAGAGTTCCTGGACGTGGCGAAGCATCTGACGCGCCATGAACGGGTTGTCAGCATCCAGTACGAAAACCCAAAGACCTGGACGAAAGCCGAAATCGGCGATGCCGACAAAACGACTTCGTCCAATCAAGGGTTCTCAAATTATGAAATGAAATACGCCAAGATGATTTTTGAAGACGGCTTGAAAATAGATGATCGAGTGGTGCTGCTCCGAATTCAAGGAGGGCACCGTTTTTATGTAATCGATCGATACCGGGAGGGAGAGAACGTATGGTCCTACCCCAAGGAGAAGTAATTGTCACAGACGAACTGGACGTCCAGTCGGAAGCTGACCTGCCGACGCTCACCTATAAGCTGGACTGGGAGCGCGGCCGGGTGACCGGCAAAATCGATCGCCGGGACGCCATGGAACAGGCCATCTACAAAGTGCTCCGCACCAAACGGTTTGCGCATCTGATTTATTCCGATGATTACGGGTTCGAAAACATGATCGGGCATGAGCGGCTGTTTGTACAGGGCGAACTGCCTCGGCGTATCAAGGAAGCGTTGCTGCAGGATGAGCGCATCACGGAGTTGCGGAACTTCCGGCTGGACTTTGAAAAAGACGAGGCATTTGTCTCGCTCACGGCCATCACGATCTACGGCGACGTGGACGTGCTGAGAGAGGCGGTGCCGTATGTTTGAACACTTGACGTTTGACGTCCTGCTTGAGCGCATGCTGGACCGTGTGCCGGACGATATTGACAAGCGTGAAGGTTCCGTTATCTATGACGCACTTGCCCCGACAGCGATGGAGCATGCCGAGCTGTATGCGGCGATGGATCTCCTGCTCCAGCGTACGTTCGCCGACTCGGCAGATGGGGATGACCTGACACGACGCGTCGCGGAGCACGGCGTCTTCCGTCGACTGGCTACAGCGGCCTTGCGGGAGGGAACGTTCACTGCGAAGGATGAGCCCTTCAGTGTCCCTGTCGGCAGTCGGTACAGCCTGAGTGGAATCATCTACACGGTTGTTGAGCGCCTGTCTCCACCAGGTCACTACAGTCTGCGGGCAGACGTAACCGGAGAAGCGGGGAACCAAGACTACGGTGAACTGGTTCCTGTCGACCAGGTAGACGGACTGGGGGGCGCAACACTTGGCCGTGTACTCATCCCCGGCCAAAACGAGGAATCAGATGAATCGCTCTATGCCCGCTACGAAGAACACCTGCGAGAGAAAGCGTTCGGCGGCAACCGGGCCGACTACAAGCATCGCATCCTCGAACAGCCAGGTGTCGGCGGTGTGCGTCTCTACCGGGCGCCTGCAGGCGGAGGAACGGTCGGTGCGACTATCATCAGCTCCGAGTACAAAGAGCCGACAGCGGAGCTTGTGGAAGCCGTACAGACGGCTATCGATCCGACCCCGTACACCGGCGACGGGTACGGTACGGCTCCGATCGGCCATGAGGTGCTGATCACCGGCGTCATCGGGGAGCCGGTCAACTTCTCGGCAACCCTGCAGCTGTCCGGTTCGACTCTCGGCCAGGTGGAGCCGCTCGTCAAGGAGACGATCGAATCGTACTTGGCCGAGCTCCGGAAAGAATGGGCGAGGAAAGACGATCCGCTGATTGTCCGACTCATCCAGATTGAAGCCCGGCTGTTGCAGATTGATGGCATCCAGGATATCCTGCAGTCCAGCTTGAATGGGCTGCCTCAGAACGTAGTGCTGGAAGATAATATTCCGGTGCTCGGGGAGGTGGTCTTGAATGAGTAGATTGTTGGATCATCTGCCTGCAGACTATCGCAAGATTCGGGAGTTCCGGAAGCTGTCCGGTTCAGTCTCGACGGAATACGATGCTGCGGATCGTGCGTTTGAGCAGGTCGAAAATGATCAGTTCATCACTTCGTCATCCGAACCAGCCATCGCTCGACGAGAGAAGCCTTTCGGTATTGTGCCAGACTTGACGGTAGAGACTCTGCCCTTTCGGAAACGTCGGCTGCTCGCCCGGATGCAGGAGAACGTCCCCTATGTGGTCGAGTATCTCCGGGAGCTGCTAGACAGTCTGCTCGGCGGTCGCTTGACCGAGATTGAACTGGACTCGCTGCTGTTTGAAATGGAAGTGCTGGTCTACGTGGAAAGTGCTTCCTTTTACCGCGAGGTCGAGAAGCTGCTGGAACGGATTGTCCCGTTGAACATTGACCTGACGGTCGCTGTATTGATGATCCGTGAAGTGATGGTCCTGCACTCTGCGGCTTATGCGTTCCGAGTGAAGCACAAACGGACGAACCGTTTCCGGACGGCAGCCATCCCCGGGGTGCTGCGGGAGAGCACTCAGGCGGTCTTGCATAGTGCAGATTATGCGTTCCGTGTCGAGCACCCTCGGACGAACCGGCTGAAGACACAGACGGTGCAAGGGTTGGTTGCCGACGAACAGCGGCTGTCGGCAGCTTGTGCAGGGTATGTCTTCCCTGCTCGCTTACCCGTCACCGGAAAACTAGTAGCAAGGAGTGAGAGCCGATGAGAGGCCTGCAGGAAATCGCTGTACAGGAAACACTGAATTACATCAGCAACATGATCAAGAGCGCGAAAGTGGTCATCGATGGCGTGGAGACCGAGTACCCGATCTGGAAGACAAAGTTTGCCGATCACACGGTCCGGAAGTACGTCAAGCTCGGCACGGAAGCCAAAGGGCTGATCACACGGGCCGCGCTGGTCGATGCACAAGGCCGAGAGTGGGCGGTCGAGGAATACAACTACGACAAACGGCAGGACTCGTTCATCCTTGCGTTTCCGTTCACCCAACTGATTGTCTCGAAAGAACCGGAGGTGTTTGAATAATGGTGCAGAAACTGGTCAATCCGTACGTCAAGACGGAATGGTTTGATGAAATCGAGGACCCGGTCACTGGTGAAATCCTCGAAGAAGGAACCGTCTTTACCGCTGAACGAGCGAACAATATCGAAGACGGAATCTATAATTCTTACGAGCGCACCATCCAAGCGGAGCGGGAACTGCAGCGAATCCGCGTCCAGCTGGATCTGAAAGAGCGGGCGAACAGTGAGCTGATTTTTTACGACACAATGGACGGTGAGGAGCCGCGGAAGATGGCTCTGGACACGGCACAGACTGTGGTGAAAGAAGCCCTGTCTGTCGGAGCAACCGTCCTCAACGTGGTCGATGCTTCGGCGTTCTCGCCGCTCACAGAAGTGACGGTCTTTGACGGAACGAACAGCGAGGACGCGATGATCACGGCCATTTCCGGCAACGCGATCACTGTCCAAGCGCTGACGAAAAGCTATGTAAAGGGAGCATTTATCGCCCGCACGAACGCTGTGATGGACACGGTCGCTCAGCGTCTGCAGCCGGGCCGCTGGGGAACGTACACAATTGATATGACGGAAGTCGTCTAAGCCAAGGAGGATGCTGTTTGATACGAGGCAAAAGAGATAGAACGCCAGGGGATATGGCGGTGTGCGCCAAAACGAAAGACCTGATCCGCTACACCATGCAGATCACCAACAACCCGCAGCGGTTCTCGAAGCGGGTCCGCTTTACACTGACCAATCGGCTGCAGGAAAAGGTTCTGCTGATGTACGAACAGCTGATTGAAGCAAACGAGCTGTATCCGGAGACGGCGGCCGATTTCAGGGAGCGACGCCGCCTGCAGCGGAAGACGCTTGCCCTTTGCAAGCAGGTCGCTTTCCTGATTGAGCTGTCACTGGATCAGAAACGAATCGAAGACCGGCAAGCCAGTCACTGGGCCGGTCTGGTGCACGACGTTCAAAGTTTAACAGCCAAGTGGATGCAGTCGGATTACCGGCGCTTCTCGGAGCTGGGCTGACCCAACGGGTACAGCCTGCAATGCGGAGCCGCGTTCCCCGAACGCCGCGAATTCGAACAACTCGCGTAACGTCAACTCTTCAGGCACGTTGAACAACAACAACGCCTACAATGGGAACAATGGCGTCCGTCCCGATCTGAATCCACTTGCCGACTGAGTAGGCTTCCGGGCCGAAAACACAAGATAGCTTTGACGATTCAAAGGAGGCTGTATCCGGCGCTACGGCGCGAACACATATTCACTGATGCGGAGGTTTTCATCTGAATATCAAAGCTAGAAACGGTGATGAGTTCGACCGCTTCTCCAGTTTCTCGAGCCTGTACCAAGCGTACAAGGACTCGAGAGCGGGCAAGCGCTGGAAAAATGCAACAAACCGTTTTGAGATCAATGCGCTGGCGGAACTGAAAAAGCTGGAGCGCGATCTGGCTGCCAGCCACTACCGGATGGGCGGGTACAACGTCTTCCGGATCTATGAACCAAAGGAACGCATCATCAAGTCCATCCAGTTCCGGGACAAGGTCGTTCAGCGTTCGCTCTGTGACAACGTCCTGGAGCCAGCGTTTGAGCGGTCTTTTATCTATGACAGCTACGCTTGCCGGAAAGGCAAAGGCACGCATGCAGGACTCAACCGGACCTGCGAGTTCCTCCGTCGCCATTACCGACAACATGGAACAGAAGGTTGGATCTTGAAGTGCGACATCGAGAAATACTTTGATTCCGTGCCGCATGAAATCTTGAAGAAGATGCTTCGGAAGTATATTCACGATGAACGGGTGCTCCACTTATTGGACGCCATCATCGATTCCGCCTCCGGAGATCGAGGGCTTCCACTCGGCAACCAGACAAGCCAGTGGCTGTCTATCCTCTTCCTCAATGATTTCGACCACTTCATCAAAGAGCGGCTCGGCGTCAAAATGTATATTCGATATATGGACGATTTCGTTCTAATCCATCCGGACAAGAAGTTTCTGCAGGACTGCAAAAGGGCCATCATCGACTACCTGGGCGGCCTGGAACTGGAATTGAACGGAAAGTCGCATATCTTCCCGCTGAAGAATGGCGCAGACTTCCTCGGTTTCCACCTGTATCTGACGGAAACCGGAAAGGTCATTCGAAAGGTTCGGCATGACAGCATCAAACGGATCAAGCGAAAGCTGAAGAAATTCAAAGTCTTGTATGAAACCGGCGTCATGTCACAGGAAGACATCGAGCAGGCATACGGCAGCTGGAAAGCGCATGTCGCACATGCGAACAGTTACTACCTGATCGAAGAAATGGACAAGCGCTTCCATCGAATTTTTGAAGGGGATGAACTGAATGGCACAACTATTGAGCGCACTGCCCGTCGGGGCAAAGGTGAAAGACCCCGCCTCGACGTATCACGGCAAACCGTTAATCTGGCAAGTCGCGGATAAAAATCACGCCGGGTATCCGGCAAGCTCTGTCACACTCCTCACCGAGAAGATTATCTCGGTTAAGGCGTTTGACGCCAAGGAGCCGACGAACGCGGACGCTAACCGAAAATCTTACGGGAACAACCGCTACAAGGATTCCAATCTGCGGCAGTGGCTGAATAAGGACACGATGTCCTGGTACGCCGCACAGCACGGAGCGGATGCGCCGCCGAACACCGCCGGTGTCTCGACCGATCCGTACGATACGGAGAAAGGGTTCCTCGCGAACTTCTCAAAAGCGTTTCGGGATCGTATCTTGCCGACTGCGTTGACAGTGGCGCGGAACACCGTCACAGACGGCGGGGGCAGTGAATCTGTCACCGACAAGGTGTTCCTGCTGTCGAATACGGAAGTCGGACTGGCGAACGAGAACAGTATCGCCGAGGGCAGTAAGCTGGCACTGTTCACGACAGACGCTTCCCGGGTCGCCAAGCCGACAGCTGAAGCTGTGTCGAACGCGGTCTATACGAACGCTTCGTTCAACGCGTCTGCCGGATGGTACTGGTGGCTCCGTTCCCCGTACGCCGCGAATTCGGGCAGCTCGCGTGTCGTCAACTCTTCGGGCGCGTTGAACAACTACTTCGCCTACTATGGGTACGGTGGCGTCCGTCCCGCTTTGAATCTGCCATCTGAAATCCGAGTATCGGATTCTCCGGATACAGATGGGGCCTATGTACTCACATTTAATGCACCTCCGACGGTCACCTTGGACGAGCCCGACGGCCGCACCTTGTACGAGGGAGATACGGTCAACCTGACCGGTCAAGCGGTTGATACGGACGCAGGAGACGTCGTCAGCGTCAAATACTCCGTCGATAACGGCACAGAGCGCACTCTAGCTGCTGGGGTCTCAGACGGCAGCACGCCCGTACCGTACAGCAAGACGCTGAAGTTCTCGAACAGCAAGCTTCTGGACGGCGCTACGGCTGTCACAGACGCTCTGGCTGAAGGAGTTGCACATACGCTGCGCGTCTGGGCGGAAGACGACAAAGGTGGAAAATCGACCGTCCTGACCCGCACGTTCCACATCGTTGCGAATCGTCCGCCGACCATCCAAGTGGATGCGTTCGAACGGAAGACCGGTGTCATCGAGTCCGAGCTGATTACGGTCTCCGGCTCCGTCAACGATCCGGACGGCAACGACGTCACGCTGCGCTACAAGCTCAACGGCGGCAGCTTCGTCCAGGTCTACTCCGGCGCTTCCGGACCGTTCAGCTTCACACTACCGGTCAGCTCCCTCATCGACGGTGCGAACACGCTGACGCTCCAGGCGCTCGATACGTACAACTTCACGGCGCAGAAGTCGTTCCGGATCCAGCGCGACTTCGCAGGCGCAGAACTCGCTGAAGCGGTAGCTCGGTACAAACTGCTGCCGTCCACTGGTGAAGCATCTGGTCTTGTCACGTGGATCGAGCGAGACACGACTGGAACCTTGTCAGCCGAAATCTCCATGACGGATGAAGCCGCGGCAGAGTCCTTCCAAGCGATGCCGAACACCAACTCGGTGGAGCTGATCAGCGGGCTGACAGAAGACGAGTTCGATCACGTCGAGCTGGCACCGAAAAAGAAAATCCTGTTGAAGCTGACGTCGACCAAAGCAATCGCGAAAGTATCCGGCGCCTTCCAGGCGTAAGAAAGGGTGACGATGATGGCAGAACCATTAGTGACTCGCAAGCGCCTCCCGGACGGTACGTTCGGTGGGCCCGAGAAGCACTTTGCTTCCAGCGGCGAGACCAGCAAAGAGCGGATGGAACGGCTCGATGCCGACAACGCAACGCTGGTATACGAGAACATGATGAAAGACTTGAAAATCGAAGAGTTGTCAGACGGCCAAGCCGATCTGATCTACCAACTGATGCAGAAAGGTGTGTTGTAAAATGGATTGGTTTAAAACGGTGAAGCGTTTCTATCCGAAATACTGGACGGCGTCGATGGTCGGGGATGCGGTGATCGCCAAAAAGATCACCGAGGAAGAATATAAAGAGATTGTCGGGGTCGAATACCCGAACATTCCAGAAGAGACTCAATAATGAAAGGCGCCTTCCCTGGCGTCTTTTTCTTTTTGCAGATCCAGTCGCAATAGGGGGTTCAACATGAGTGAGAATTGGAAAATGGAGCGTCTGGAGAAAGAGCTGTCCCGCCAGGAGAACAGGC
Source organism: Sporosarcina trichiuri (assembly GCF_030406775.1). Classification (NCBI taxonomy): domain Bacteria; kingdom Bacillati; phylum Bacillota; class Bacilli; order Caryophanales; family Caryophanaceae; genus Sporosarcina; species Sporosarcina trichiuri. Next base: position 41,499 of record NZ_CP129119.1, read on the forward strand.
TCGATCGTCAAGACGAGAGGCTCGATAAGCTGGAAGTGTTTATGGTGAAAACCATCGAGCAGCTCAAGACGATCTTCGAGCGTCTGAAAGAGATTGAGAAGACTAGCAAGTGGGTCTCTCAATCTTTTTTCTATCTGATCCTGTCCGGCGTTATCGGCGCCGGCTTCTTTTTCTTCCAGTGGCTTATCACATCGAGGTGACCTAATGAACAAGGAACAAGAGCTGGAACAACTGGTGCAGGAAGTCAAAGCGATTACCATCAACGTGCCGCCGCTGTTCGAGCTGTTCGTGACACTCTTCAGCATCCTGACATCGATCGTACTGTTTGCCTATCCGGATATGATCTACAGCTATCCGGCACGGTTGTACACGCACATGATGTACCTGATGCCGCAGTACGTGTGGGCGTTGTGCTTTTTTGTCGCCTGTCTGCTCAAAGCCGTCGGCCTGCTGGTCGGCATCAACTGGCTGCGCATCGTCGGGCTGCTTGGCAGTGCGGCGCTCTACATCGCACTGACCGTCTGTTATGCGATTGACTTCCCGAGTCTCGGAGCGATCACGTTCTCCTGCATGACGATTTTTACGATTTTGAGCATCCCGCTCGTCAAGCATACGACGATCCGACACAAGGCAGAGTGAGACCAAAAGACTACAGGTTCACCGTCAACAATGTCAACAAACCTTTGTCGACGGTGAAAAGTTTGTTGACGCTAATCTGCCCAGCGTCAACAATGTCAACAAACTTTTTCGTATTGTTGACACCTATTGTTGACGCCTTCAAGCCTTGGGGCTGTAGGGCTCAACCCCTACCGTCAACAATGTCAACAATATATACTATAAAGTAGTATCAATATAAGAGATTAAGGGCGCGTATACCCGTATATACGTATAGGGCGCCTTTAATCTCTTATTTCCATACAGAAGGTGAGAAAGTGCGTTGACATGGTTGACATGGTTGACGCCTATTTTCTTCCATAGGGTAACCGGGACGTTTTGCCTGGTCTGCGCCACGGCACTATGAAAAGGAGTGAGGAAATGACAGCTGATAAGCTGAAACAGTATATCGGATTGTTCGGAGGGCTGCTGTCGGCAGTCCTTTTGTTTTTGGGGACTCTCAATGTCCAGTTTGAGTGGTTCAACGTGGACAGCATCGATGCCTTTATCGGGGTGCTGATTGCTGCCGTACCATTCATCTTGTTGATTTACGGTGTGTACAAGAACAGCTACATCGTGACGGATAAAGCGAAGAAGCAGGAGAACGAACTGAAGCGCAGGGGGTTGAAGTGAGATGCTCACAATCAAAAATCATCTCGTCACACCATCCATCGCCAGCCGGGTGACATCGCCTGGCCGCAACACCTGCGAGTACATCACCGTCCACGAGACAGACAACACAAGCCGCGGAGCAGACGCAAACGCTCACGCCCGGCTGCAGGCGTCCGGAAACAGCCGGCAGGCATCCTGGCACATCACTGTGGACGACAAGCAGGCCATCCGCTCATTCGACGACTCGGCCATCTGCTGGCATGCCGGAGCAAAGGCGCCGCGGGTATCCGGCAATCCACGCTCGATCGGCATCGAAATCTGCGTCAATGCGGGTGGTAACTATGGACAGGCTGTTGAAAATGCCGCGCAAGTGGTCGCGCAGCTGATGCAGGCGCACAATATCCCGATCGGGAAAGTCGTGCAGCATAATCACTGGTCCGGCAAAAACTGTCCGCGGCACTTACGGGCGGACGACCGTGCAGTCAGCTGGGGTAACTTTAAGAGCAAGGTGTCAGCGTACCTATCCGGCAGCACATCCACAGCGGCCACAGGCGGCGCTTGGCACATCGAGTACGGCGACAGTGGGGCGAGAGTGCTCGAACTGCAAAAGGCGCTGAATACGCTCGGCTACAAGGTCGCAGAGGACAGCCAGTTCGGTCCTTCGTTGAAAGCGGCACTGATGGCCTGGCAGAAGGCCGAGGGGCTGACGATCGATGGTATGTACGGACCGACCGGACAGAAGAAGATGGCCGAATGCCTGGCCGCGAAAAAGAAGGAGGAGACTCCATTGAGCGAACAGAAAAATGCCGCACCGTCAAAGTCACTGGCTGCAGACGTAGCCCGCGCGAAGGAACTGGGCATCACAGACGGCACATACCCGCATCGCCCGGCGACCCGCGAGGAAGTGGCCGCGATGATCGTGCGTGCCGTTGATAAGAAGTAAACAGGAAAGCCCTCTCATCCATATCGGACGGGAGGGCTTTTTTTTTTTATTTATTCCATTGCCGTATCACAAACTCACTCACCGTATCCTGCACCCGCTCCGCACCGACTCGCACCTCATCCACGAGATAGGAGAGCAGGGCTGCATACGAGATTCGCTCACTATACGGATTGTCGGCATTGATGTACTTCAGCACTCGCCGCAGGTCCCGCATCCGTTCCTCATCCACATTCTCTTCCAGGTAACTCCGCACGAAGTCATTGACGAAATCCACATCCCGCACCGTCGCATCGATCAGCAGGGCAGCCGCGCGGGAGACAGAGCAGCCCATCGCATAGGCGACACCCTCCAGATCGTTGTACATATCCTGCGTCACTCGCGTGGAGATGCGGACCGTCTTCCCGGATGCACCCCGGCGACCGACCGGCACTCGGTCTGGATCGCCCAAGTAAACGACCTGCCCAACGCGGACATCCCTCAAAAAATATTGCGACAGGTGACTGAGTGGCCGTTTGCGTTTGGACCCGTCCAGCAGCACCGCTTCGATGACATCCTTGACCGGGGTATCCGTGATGAACGACAGGCGATAGATGCAGTCACGCAAATCGAGGGGCACTGTCGGTTTGACATCCCTCTTCTTATCGCTGCGGATCTTCCTCTCCCCCACCACTTTTCCTCCTCAAATCACGTTTTATTCCCTGTACAGTGTCCTTGTGTACCAGGGATATCACTATACGGCAGCAGGGGAGGGGATATGCTCACTTCTTTGGTTTCTTCTTTTTCTTCAGCGGAATGCCATATTTGTTGGCGTTCTTGATGATAGTTGCTGCCGTTTCCTTCTTACTCATGCCGATCACTCCTTTTCGAGTAATCTGCCCTGTCCAGGAATATTTTATACACGGCTGCCGTAGGATGTATTACCAACGCAATACACAGCAGCCGGCAGGGGCCGGATTTATTACCTGCGTAATACATGGGAGGTTTTATAGATGAGCAAATTGATCCTCGGCATCGATGCTGGCAACCACACCGCAAAGGTAGCAGGGCCATATGGGATGGACTCGTATCGCACAGCAATCTGTGACTGGTTCGAGCGAGACATCGTAGAGTCGCACGGCGCGGACGATATGGAGTTTGAAATTGACGGCCGAAGAGGGTACGCGGGCACCATCGCTGTTTACGAAGATGAGTTCGGCGGAACAGGGATGTACGGTGACACAAAAGCACATGAGGACACAAAGATTCGTGTGCTGCTCGCCATCTATCGATACGGCCAGAAGTACGGAATCGACATTTCAGAAGTTGCGGTAGTAACGGGGCAGCCGATCGTCTCGCATAAACCGGCCGAGAAGACGGCCATATCGGAAATGCTCACAGGAACGCACAGCCTGACTGTCAATGGGTACGAGACAGCTATCACCATTACTGATGTCGGCATAGCAGCAGAGGGGGCAGGGGCGTTCTGGGCGGCTCCTGCAGGTGGCACAATCCGTGTGATCGATGTCGGCAGCGGTACGGTCAATGCGGCCAGTATCGTCGATAAACGGTACATCAACAATGCCAGTGATACGTTCAACTTTGGTATGGAAACGGTCAACAACAAAAACGATCTGGCCGCAGTTGCCCGTGCGATCGCGCGAAACACGTCCCGGCTAAAGTGGCACCGCAATGATCGTGTGCTGTTGTGTGGAGGGATTGCGGCGGATCTGTACCCCCACATCCAGACGCACTATGGGGCCGCCGAATTGATGCATCCTGTGTTGCAGGAGGGTAATCATGTAACGGTCGCAGAACCTGTCTTCGCAAACGCCATCGGTTTCTACAAGCTAGCCCGGATGAGTTTTGCATGAGTCGGCGGATCAAGCCGGTCAGTTTTAGCCTGGTCAGCGAGTACGATGCCCGACTGCTTGCCTATGCAGAGGATCCAGCACGGGGGAATTTTAGTCAGTATGTCAAGCGGCTCATAGATGCTGATATATCTAAAGGGTCCCAGTCGGCGGAGATGGTTGCTGCGGTTGCACCTCCGGCCCGTCCGGCACCGGTTGCCCAGGAGGATGATCGAGATGCGATGAGTGGGTTTCTATAGGAAAAAGCCGTCTGCTTATGCAAACGGCTTGTCGAAATATGTTGCTGGAAAGTGTCAACACATGTCGAGTGCGTGGCCCGGATCGAGCTGCGGTAAATCGTCGTCAGCAGGGTGATGAGATTCGTTTAAGTCGTAAGATGTATATGCAGTCCTCCAGGCGAATCAGCCTGGAGGATTTTTAGTTTCAATTTATGAAACAGAAATATGCTCGATTTCTACCGTCTGGTCTGCCCCATTAAGCACCATCCGCTCAAGTCATGAAACCGATATGGTAGGGTATACAGAAACGAATGATTAAACATGAAGGGAACGGGATCAATCCATGGCAAATGCCAAAGACGAAATCATCCTCAAAGGGCTCAAAGAAAACAATCTGAAAAACATCGACCTGACGATACCGAAAGAGAAGATCGTCGTGTTCACCGGGCTGTCCGGTTCCGGCAAGAGCTCGGTCGTGTTCGATACACTGGCGACGGAAAGCCGGCGGCAGATGACGATGAACTACCCGCTCTATGTCCGGAACCAGATGCCGCGGTACGAACGGCCGCAGGCGGATCTGATGCAGAATTTGAGCCCGGTCGTCGTCGTGGAGCAGAAGCCGATCGGCAGCAGCACCCGGTCGACGGTCGGGACGTACATGGATATCCATCCGCTGATCCGGCTGCTGTTTTCGCGGATCGGCCAGCCGGCGATCGGGTCCGCGACGGACTTCTCGAGCCAGAGCTCGTTCGGACGGTGCCCGGAGTGCAAAGGGTTCGGCCAAGTCGTCGCGCCGGACGTCAACAAGCTCGTCGATTTCAATAAATCGCTGCGGGAACGTGCGGTGCAGTTCAAGCCATTGTCGCCGACCGGCTGGCAGGGCCACTGGATGATGACATGCGGACTGTTCGACCCCGATCTGCCGCTGAAGGACTATCCGGAGGAGACGCTTGAACTGTTCCTCTACGGTCCGCCGGAAGGGGAACGGGTCAATGCGCCGTTCCATACGAAGGACGGCCCGCACAAAGCCGATTGGGACGGCCTGCTGCCGCGCTTCACACGGGTGTACATCAACCGGGATATCTCCAAGCTGAAAACGCTGACCGAAGAGGATGTCCTCGCGATGACGACCCAGGCTCCGTGCAAGACGTGTCAGGGATCCGGCCTTAATCCGGAAGTGCTGGCCAGTAAAATCAACGGCCTGAACATCGCGGACTACGACCAGCTCGAGCTGCCGGAACTCCTCCGGGAACTCGAGGCCATCCAGGAGCCGATGGGGAAATCGATCGCTCGGCAGGCAATTCCGTACGTGACACAGCTGATCGACATGGGCTTGGGCTATCTGAGCCTTTCCCGGAAAATGGCTACGCTGTCTGGCGGGGAAGGCCAGCGGGTGAAGATTGCCCGCCATCTTGGCAGCAGCCTGAACAATATGACGTATATCTTCGATGAACCGAGCGCGGGACTCCATCCGAGTGAAGGGGAGCTGCTGATCCACATGCTGCAGCGCATCAAACAGCAGCATAATACCGTCATCGTCATCGAACACAACCTGGCTGTCATCCAGATGGCGGATGAAATCATCGAGATGGGGCCGGGTGCCGGCGCGAATGGCGGGGAAGTGATCTACGCAGGTCCTCTCGCAGGCATGACGGAGTCCCCGACCGCACTCGCACTGCAGCACAAACTGAGGGTCAACGGACACCCGAGGGAGCGGACGGGCAGCTATTCCATCCAGGGAGCGTCGACCAACAATCTGCGGAACGTGGACATCCGGATTCCAAAAGGCGTCTTTGTCTCGGTCTGCGGAGTCTCCGGTTCGGGGAAAAGTTCCTTGATACTCGACGCCTTCAAAAGCCGTTATCCCGAATCGATCACCGTGGGGCAAGGCGGGATCGGAACCTCCAGCCGTTCCACGATGGCGACGTACATGGGCATTATGGATGACATTCGCCACACATTCGCAAAAGCGACGGGGCAGCCGGCGGGACTGTTCAGCTTCAACTCACTCGGCGCCTGTCCCGTCTGCAAAGGGAAGGGTGTGCTGACGCCGGAAGTGGCGTTTGCGGATCCAGTGACGATTCCTTGTGAAGCGTGCGGCGGCACTAGATACTCGGACGAAGCGCTGTCCTACCGGTATGAAGGGAAAAACATCATCGAAATCCTGGCTTTGACAATCGACGAAGCCGGTGACTATTTCACGCAGCCGAAGATCCTGAACCGGGTGAAGACGCTCCGAGATGTCGGACTCGGCTACCTGACGCTCGGCCAGACGACCAGTTCCCTGAGCGGCGGGGAGATCCAGCGGCTCAAGCTCGCGAGCCAGCTGCAGAAGGAAGGCCAGATCTATTTGCTGGATGAACCTTCGTCCGGATTGCACGCAGACGACCGGGAGAAACTGCTCGACGTCTTTCAGAAGCTTGTGGAGCGGGGGAACACGGTCATCATCATCGAACACAATCTGGACCTGCTCGCAGCGAGCGACTGGATCATCGAGATGGGTCCCGGCGGCGGCAAACAAGGCGGCTCCGTAATGTTTGAAGGAACTCCGGCCGACATGCTGAAAGCGGACACAGCCACGGCAAGATGGCTGCGGGAAGCTGTGGAGGCATAAGGTTGATGGTGATGCGAGAGGGATCTTTCACTTTTTCATTCCATAAATTGAAAATTTACATTGCGTCCCGGATGAATGTGGCGTACTATGGTTTTTATGCGGTTGCTCAGGTAAATCCTGTGATATCCGTATAAAATACCATATACAGGGGTTTATATTAATGAAAAGACTAAACTATTTGATTTTATCGGCAATGATGATCTTGCTGGCCGGCTGTACCGATTCAGGAGATACGATGCAATCGGACGAGCAGAAGATTTCACAAGAGCAGACGGCCGCCGTAACAAATACAGATCAAAACGAAACACCCGTTACAGCTCCTGCGGAGGAGCCGGCTTCCGGTGAACCGGAAGAGGAAGAACCTGCAGCAGAAGAGCCCAAAGCGGAGGAACCGCCCGCCCAGCCGGAAGAGGAACGGTTCGCCGGATACCACCTGATCGACGTTGACGGCGGAGACCTCTCGGGGACACGTGAACCGAATACGGTCGTCGATATCGGATACGGGGACCGGGAATATTGGGGATTCACGAACGAACATGGGCAGCTGGTGCGTGTCACGGCGGACGAGATTATCCCGCAGGACGACAGCAACGAATCGGTAACATCATCCGGCAGATATTATTCCGATGAAGCCAAGGTCCCTGGCGTGGAAAGTCCCGTGCTGGATGAAGGGCATGTCATCGCCGATTCCCTGGGCGGCGTCTCCAATGCGTATAACATCACCCCGCAGGACAGTGTGCTCAACCGGCATGGCGACCAGGCCTATATGGAAAAAGTGATCCGTACAGCGGGCGGTGCGACGGACTTCGAAGCGATCATCACCTACCCGGATACGGAGACCCAGATCCCATCCCATTACCATTACACCTATACGGTGAAAGGCAACCAGGTCACCGAGGATTTTGACAATGAAAACCCGGACAGTGTGAACGAATCGCTCGGATTGACGGGCAATGGCGGGACGGCACCGAAAAACGAATCACAGCCATCTGCTCCATCCACGCCTTCGGCACCAGCTGCCCCTTCTTCCGAAGAAGGGGATCTCTCCAGCGTGGACGCAAACGGGAACGGCATGGTGACCATCGCCGAAGCGAAAGCGGCCGGCTTCAGTATGCCGATCACGAGCGACCACTGGTTATACAAATACATGCGGGACAACGACCACGACGGCATGGTGGGAGAATGATCGATGCTGCTCTGCAAACCGCAAGCCGGGAACCGGTGACGGATCCGGGTGACACGACTGCTGAGGAAACACGATGAATATAAACATATATGCCGCCTGGCTGCAGTCCAGGCGGCCTTTTCAGTTCCTATAACCTCTGCCAATACAGCTGGACATACAGAAAATTGCAGTCTGAAGGTTTGCAGGAGGGCGCTGTGTGGAACACTATACTACTGGCGCGGAATTCGCTAAGCGGAATGACGGTATCCTGTTACTGGTTCTTATTACATATGTTTCAAACCAGGACTTCTGTAAACCGCCCGACTGCCTGGGGCAGGCGCGAAGGCGTGCGAAATCTGATGGATAGAGAATAGGGGAATTCAATTGCACATAACAAACGTATTCTGGTACGCGGTCGCCATCTGTATGGCGATTGTCATCTGGGGGTTCGTAGCCCCTGACAATCTTAATAGCATCACCAGCCAGGCGACGGCACTCATCTCCAATGATTTCGGCTGGTTCTACACACTGGTCATCATCGCCCTCATCAGCTTCTGCATCTATATGATGTTTTCGAAGTACGGCAATGTCAAACTCGGTAAGGACAATGACGAACCCGACTTCAGCCTGATGGCGTGGTTCGCCATGCTGTTCAGTGCGGGAATGGGCATCGGCCTGATGTTCTTTACGACGGCGGAAACCATTTCGCATGCGTTCATTCAGTCACCGAACGGAGAGCCGGGTTCCGAACAGGCTGTCCTCGACTCGCTGCAATATGCGTTTCTCCACTGGGGCTTCCATGGATGGGGGCTGTATGCGGTCGTCGCGATGATTTTCGCGTATTTCAAGTTCCGTGTCGGCGCACCGGGGCTGGTCAGTGCGACACTTGAACCGCTGCTCGGACAGAAACTGATGCGCGGCACGCTGGGACAGATCATCGATACCCTTGCCGTCTTCGCCACGGTTGTCGGTGTGGCGTCCACTCTCGGCTTCGGCTCCGCGCAGATCAACAGCGGGCTGACATTCCTGTTCGATGCCCCGAACACGTTCTGGTTCCAGATGATCATTCTCGGTATCGCGACCGTCACATTCATCGCATCCGCCTGGTCGGGTCTCGGCAACGGCATCAAACACCTCAGCACCATCAATCTGTGGCTTGCGGGCATTTTGCTGGTGCTGCTGTTCGTCGTCGGCCCGACAGTCTACATCATGAATATTTCCGTCACCTCATTCGGCAATTACATCAGCCATTTTGTCCAGATGAGCTTCGACTTGAAGCCGGTCAATGTCACCCAGCGCGGTTTCGTGAATGACTGGACGCTCTTCTACTGGGCCTGGTGGATCTCCTGGGCGCCATTCGTCGGAATGTTCATCGCCCGGGTATCGAAAGGCCGCACAATCCGGCAATTCATCATCGGCGTGCTGGTCGCACCGACACTCGTGACCTTCATCTTTTTCGGGGTGTTCGGCGGCTCGGCGTTGAATGTGCAGATGAACGGCATTGCGAAATTATCCGAGCTGGCGACGGAAACCGTCACGTTCGGCATGTACACCCATTATCCGATGACCTCGGTCCTGTCGCTGCTGACCGTTGTGGTCATCGCGATCTTCTTCATCACCTCCGCGGATTCCGCGACATTCGTCCTCGGCATGTTCACCACGGGCGGACAGCTGAATCCGTCGAACGTCGTCAAGATCGCCTGGGGGCTGCTGTTATCGGGCATGGCGGCGATCGTCCTGTACTCCGGCGGCATCCAAGGGTTCCAGAACATGCTGATCATTGCGGCACTGCCATTCTCTTTGATATTGATCATGATGGTCATTGCTTTTTACAGAACCATCAGGGAGAATGAAGGACGGAGACTGCGAACGACATCTATGGAAAGGCGTGAGAAAAAATGAAACTCGTCAACGTCCGGAAAGGACAATTCGTCTACTATCAGAACAAATTGCATAAGGTCTATTCGGTGAAGCCGTTCTTCAAGAAGTCGGTCCATCTGATCCGCATGGAGGATTTCAAACAGAAGCTGGCAACAGCGAAAGAGATCGATTTCTATAAGCCGAAGCACCTCGACAGTTTCGTCTTCAACCGGGAACGGTACACGCTCGACAAAACGGTCAAAGCTGAAGTCGGGGACTACATCATCGTCATCAACCCGCAGCCGGACCCGCTCGACCAGCATCATCTGAATACGATCGAGGCCGTCTCGTCCGTCGAAGGGAACGGGGTCATCACGAACCAGTCCAACGGTATCCGTTTCAACGAATATTGGGTCATGGTGCCCGGATTGTCAGACGGTGCGACGGTCATCGACCTTCAGGACCCGGATCTGGAAACCGATGATGGAGAAGACGAACCATCCGGCGACGACCTGCAGGAAGTCTACATCCCGGGCATCGGGGACATCTGCCGCAGGGCGGACAGCGAAACGGAGATGGAAGCAATGATCGTCGCGATCGAAGGGGACATCGTCTATCTGGGCGGAAACGTGCAAGTGGAGATGAACGACCTGCTCGATCAGGAAAAATGGAGTTACGTGAGGAACATCCGGGACTGACCCGGACTGGATTGAAAAAAGGCTGCCGGCTGCAAGGAATCCTTGCAGCCGGCAGCCTTTTTGCCGTGATGTCAGTTCCGAACGATGATGTACACCAGATAGATTACATAGAACGCAGCGAGCACCCAGCCTTCCCGTTTTCCGATGCGGTAGCCGGTCCGCGCAAAGACGAGCAGGACGAGTGTCAGTGCGATCATGAACACGACGTCGATCAGCACTTTGCCGTCCACCGCAAGCGGCGAAATGGCCGAAGAGACACCGAGCACGAACAGGATGTTGAAGATATTGCTGCCGATAATATTGCCGAGCGCAATCTCGCTCTCTTTCTTCAGCGCCGCGGTGATCGACGTCACCAGTTCAGGCAGCGACGTGCCGATCGCGATGATCGTCAGACCTACAAGTGTCTCACTCATCCCGAGGGAGTAGGCGATCGCGGTGCCGTTATCGACGACCAGATCCCCGCCGAAGATGATAGCGGCAAGTCCGAGCAGGGTGATGAGGATGTTTTTCCCCCACGACCCGCTGACAGCCGCTGCCGGTTCGTTCATCGTCTCCTTCCGGCTTTTCAGACCGTGCTCGATCACATAATACAAGAAGATCGACAGGAACAGCAGGAAGATGAACCCATCGGCCCGCGTGATCATATTGCTGCCGAAGCCCTGCAGCGCCACATCACTCATGACGATGAACAGCGCAATGCTTGCGAGCAGCGTGAACGGGATCTCCTTCTTGACGTTCTCACTCTCGACTTTCAGCGGATACAAAATCGCCGCCACACCGACCACGAGGGTGATGTTGAAGATGTTGCTGCCGACGACATTCCCCACCGCGACGCCTGCCGTGCCTTCCAGTGCCGCGATGATACTGACCGTCGCTTCGGGAGAACTCGTTCCGAACGCGACGATCGTCAGCCCGATCAGGATCGGCGGAACCCGCAGCAGCCTTGCAATGTTGGACGACCCATCGACGAAAAAGTCCGCCCCTTTTATGAGTAAGACAAATCCGATCAGCAATAACACATAAGTCACGTACGCTCAGCTCCAGTTCTGTAACAGGTTGTTTTGGAGGGATCCTGTCAGCTATCCCGCAGGCCCGGCGGTCGGGCCGTGTAACCGCAGACAGGATCTTGGATACCGTATATCTGCTTTGGAACATTCTCAGATACCTGACATCAGTATATCATCTTACCCGTTTTGATACCCGGCTGAAAGGGGATGAATGCTGTGCTTTCGGACTGGGCAAGACGAGGCTGTTCCGGCAAATGTGAATAGTTCCCTTCGGACAGGTAATCCTAAACGCAAAACGCCGGACGGAGGACTGACCATGAAGACAAGCAGGTGGGTGTTCGCAGGAGTGATCGGTATTTTCATTATACTGATCGGCAATTTACTGTTCTCGGAAAGTGCGGCGGGACAGCACGGCGGACTGCCGAAAGATGAGCTGAGACGAAAAATCCAAGCGTACGCAGCCCAGCATGATATCGAGCCTGTCGATGCCGTCGTGGACCGGGTATGGAAAGCGGTTCCCGGCTATAATGGCTGGCAGGTCGACCGGGTGGCCAGCCATGAGCGGATGAAGAAAACTGGGAGATTCGATAAAACCAAGCTGGTATTCAAGGAGACGGAGCCGAGGTTGCACTTGGATGATCTGGATCCCCATCCGATCTATCGGGGCAATCCTGGCAAGCCCATGGTATCGCTGCTCATCAATGTCGCGTGGGGGGAGGAATACATCCCTGCCATCCTGCAAACACTGAAGAACCACGAAGTCAGCGCGACGTTCTTTTTCGACGGCAGCTGGACGGCAAAGAATCCCAAAGTGGCAAAAACGATTCACGAGGCGGGACATGAGATCGGCAATCATGCATACAGCCATCCTGACCTGCAGAAACGTTCCGCCGCAGAGACGAGGGAAGAACTGCAGAAGACGAACGAGGTCATCCAGCAGACCCTCGGCATCCAGCCCAAATGGTTCGGACCGCCGAGCGGCAGTTTCAATGCAAAGACGGTTGCCGTGGCAGATGAGCTCGGCATGAAGACGATCCTCTGGACGGCCGATACGGTCGACTGGAAAAAGCCCGAGCCGTCCGAGATGGTGCAGCGTGTCCTGTCGCAAACGGACAATGGCACGATGATTCTCATGCACCCGACAGATCCCGTGGCCAAAGGGTTGGATGAAATGATCATGCAAATCAAAGCGAAAGGTCTGCGGCTCGGCACAGTCAGCGAGCTGATGAGTGAAAAACGGGTGGATTGAAAGAAGCGCGCTGGCGGCTGAACAGGAAATGGATCCAGCACAACCCGGACACTGAAAAAACCAGTCCTCACAAGGCTGGTTTTCGGATGGACTGTGTTTTCTTTTGCGTGAGCTCGGCGATGGCCCGCTTCAATGTTTTCACGAACCGCACATCGGCGGTGAAGTCCAGCTGATTCCAGACTTTCACGTGAAGCGGGTTCAGGCCGGTCACAATCAGGGAAAAGCCGAGCAGTTCCAATACGCCGATCAGTTTTTCGAATCCATATAAGCCATCCTGCTCAATCCGCCCGACCGCGGTGAAGTCGAGGATGATCGTCTGCACGCCCGATTTCGCAGACCGTTCGGTGAGCCCGCGTGCGATGGCGGAAGATTTTTCCTCATCCAGATCGCCAAAAATCGGCACGACAGCGACCGTATCCGTCAGCTCGATGAACGGGGAGGACAGCTTGATGTTTTCCAGCAGCAGGGTTTCCGCCGATTCCTTCGCCTCGAGCAGCTGGAAGTCGGTCTCCGTCAGGCGGGTGCGCAGCCGCGTCAGCTGTTCGCTCACTTTCAGGATCGCCTGGTCTTTTTTGACGATGACCACCTCGCAGGCAGGCTCCTCCGTCCAGGAAGCATACAGATCAGCAAGCAGGACGGAACCGGAGGGGGACAGGACATTGACTTCGAGCGCTTCGACTGTGTCCGATTCCCGTATCCGCCGCTCGACTTTCCGGCGGCTTTCGGACTCGATGACGTCCAGGATGCTCGAGCCGGCGGCGAGCATTGTCGCGGCCGCCTGATTGACCCGGACGATTTGGAGATCCGTATCGATCGTGTACATCGGAAGCGGCATCAGGGGATTAGGATAGGACATGTTTCACGCTCGCTCCTTTTCCCTCAGCTGCCAGCCATTCGTGCAGTTCCCGCAGATTCGGCATGACGAGCACCTGGCCGGGCGCCGCTTCCTCTGTGAAGGATGCATGCGGCGCCATCCGCCCGCCGATCACGATGGACGGCCGGCAGTCCGTATTCGCGAGTACCTGGACAGATTTCCGCAGGATCGGCAGCCGATAGGACAATGCCGCGGACATGGCGACAACGTCGGGCTGCCAGGCATTGACAGCGGTCTCAGCATGGCGGAGCGGCAAATTCGGGCCGAGATACCGGACACGCCAGCCGAATTCCTGGAACACGGCCGCCGCCATCTTCAAACCGATATAGTGCTCTTCGCCTTCGACTCCGAACAGCATCACTTTCTTCCGATCCGGCGCGTCGTCCGAAGACGAACGGTACTCATAATCGGAGATCACATAGTCACAAACCGCAGTCGCCAGGTGTTCGTCCGCCACGGTGATCTCATTCTGTTCCCACAGTTCACCGATACGGATCATTGCCGGTGTCAGGAGATCCTCGTACAGCGTAAGCCGGTCATTCCCGGCGAGCACGCCGTCTATATAGGAAATGGCCGCCTGCTCATCTCCCCTCAGCAGCAGGTCGGTCAGCTGTTTGGCGTAGTCGGTCATTCGATCCCTCCTCAATCGGTCTTCAGTCATTCGGCTGCAAGATGGCAAGTGCCTTCTTCAGATAATCCGTGTACGCGGATTGCCTCTCAATATCCACCTCGCCGGGCAGGACGGCGAGCAGCCGTTCGAAATTATCGATGATCAGGTCCGTGCCGACATTCCGGCTTGTCAGCACCTGATCGAGCCATTTTGTATAATCCGTGAAAAACTTGCTGTCGCTCATCTGGAACGCCGTCTCCAGGTGGTTCAGATGATGGTAGTTATCCTCAGCAGTCCGCATCCGTCCGTTATCGCCGAATTTTTCGGTCAGCCACGGGTGGGCATCATAGATCTGCCAGACGACTTCATCGACAACCCGGTCTTTTGCCTCCTGCTCCATCAGTCCGCCACCACCTTATATTGCGCCACTTTCGGGATGATCCCCGCAAGTTCCTGATCCGGGTATTTCTTCTCGAGTTCGTGGATCTCTTTGAATTCATCGCTCCGCGCCCAGGCCAGATAGTGCTCCCGCGTGTCCCATTCCATATGGACGACGAGTTCGCCGGGGCGTTTCTGGTTCTGCAGCAGCTGGAAAGAGAGGAAGCCTGCTGCCCGGTCGACCCGCTTCGAGCGGCCGCTGTAGATCCGGATCACTTCCTCCGCTTTCCCGGCGGGTACGTTGAATGTCGAATTGACGATATACATGGCAGGCTCCTTTGCGTACGTATTTCGTGTTTCCAATTATCTTAGGCTAGTTTACCACAAGAACAGGCATATAAAAATCCATTGCGTTTATCCGGCTCTTGAGCTACGTTTAACTCCATAGCGCAACTGCCAAAAAGCGCAAGTATGCGAATCAGGAATGGAGGATGTATAGATGACTGAACAGGAGAACGGACTCCTCACGCTTCTGCAGAAACGGTTCGAAGAGAACGAACACCGTCATCCTGGCATCCGCTGGGTGGAAATCCAAAGAAGGCTCGAAGCCGATCCGGAGAAACTGGAAGTCCTCTCCGGCATGGAGCGGACAGGCGGGGAGCCGGACGTTATCGGCTATGACAGCGCGGAAGACGCCTATATCGTGTGTGACTGTTCACCGGAAAGTCCGGCTGGCCGCAGAAGTATCTGCTACGACGGGGCGGCACTGGCGGCACGGAAGAAGAACAAGCCCGAGACGAGTGCTGCCGAACTGGCGGCCGAGCTCGGCATCGAAATCCTGGACGAAGCGGAGTACAGAGCGCTTCAGGAAATCGAGCCGCTGGACCGGAAAACATCCAGCTGGATCCTGACACCGGAAGCGATCCGCAAGAAGGGCGGGGCGCT
Organism: Sporosarcina trichiuri; assembly: GCF_030406775.1. Classification (NCBI taxonomy): domain Bacteria; kingdom Bacillati; phylum Bacillota; class Bacilli; order Caryophanales; family Caryophanaceae; genus Sporosarcina; species Sporosarcina trichiuri. Next base: position 57,173 of record NZ_CP129119.1, read on the forward strand.
GTTCTGCGACAGACGCTACGACCATGTCTTCACGTATCATAATGGGGCGGATTCGTATTACGGCGCACGGGGATTCCGCGGCCGTGTCCTGATCTGAACCGAAAAAGCAATTCTCCCGGTGAATGCGGAGAATTGCTTTTTTCGTCAGTCCGTATTCATCACTTTCAGCATCCGCACAGGGTCGAATCCGCCGATCCAGACGCCGTTCACCTCTGTCTGCGGCACAGTGAACCGGCCGCGCATGCCGATCAGCCGGAGCTATGCCAGCGGATTCAGATCGACCGGGACTTCGGTGTATGGGATTTCATTGTCGTCCAGGAACTGCTTCACCATCCCGCAGACCGGGCACGTGCGGGAAGTGTATATGGTGATGTCCGGTATCATGTTGAAGGTCCTCCTGCTGATGGAAAGTTGCTGTCCATGTGTGTAAGGATGCAAGGCAGCGCCTTTTATCAAATAAAGGACTGTCTGCTTGGATTATATACGCGCGCTGGTATATTCTCAACTTCTTGGCTTGCCAGCTTTTGATACAATAAAGAAAACAGGAGGAAAGGGTGTGAGAATATGACGGGGGAACGACTGACCGTCTTTGACGGAAACCGGCGGCCGATCGGCACCGAACTGCGGGAGACGGTCCACCGGGATGGGCTCTGGCATGAGACGTTCCAGTGCTGGTTCATCACGCGGGACGGCGGGGCCGTCTATGTGCAGCAGCGCAGCCAGGGGAAAAAGGATTACCCCGGACTGTTCGATATTACGGCGGCCGGGCATCTGCTGGCGGGGGAAACGGCGGAAGACGGCGTGCGGGAGATCGAAGAGGAGCTCGGCATTGAGGTGTCATTCCAAGATCTGCATCCGCTCGGCGTCATCGAGGACCGGATCCGGACGGAGGCGATCGATGACAACGAATTCGCCCATGTGTTCCTGTACGCGGTGGATGCCGCGCTTCCGGACTTCCGTCTGCAGGAGGAGGAAGTGGCGGGCATCTGCCTCGTGCCCCTCCAGGACTTCGCCGCTCTGTGGGACGGCCGTTGTGACACTATATGTACGGCAGATGAAGGGCGGCGGCTCACCCGTGCGGATTTCGTGCCGCACACGGAAGCGTATTACCGGACCGTCATCCGGGGGATACAAGCATACAGACAGCAAAGGGGAGAGGAATCATGATCGAAACGACTGTACAAAACTATTGGAACGAATTCCGTGCAGAGCATCCGGGCGCGCCGGAGACCGTCAACGCGTGGGGGTTCGGCGATTCGGAAAAGATGGCGGACGAACTGGCGGCGCTCGTCGTGCAAGGTGTGAAGACCGCGACCGCGTCCAACTATAAAATGTACGAACTCGGGGACGAGCCGCTGCCGAAAGTCGGACAGTACGACATCGTCCTCGACGGCAGCGGGGCACCTGCGGCAATCATCCGGACAACAGCTGTTGACGTCATGCCGTTTTGTGATGTGCCGGAGGAGCATGCGTTTCTAGAAGGCGAAGGCGACCGGTCGCTCGGATACTGGCGCCGTGTGCACGAAGACTTCTTCAAGAGGGAGCTCGAGGCGGAAGGGCTGGTGTTCGACGAGCGGATCCCTGTCGTCTGTGAGCGTTTCGAAGTCGTGGACGTACGCGGCAAGTGAAACTTTTCTGTCGGTGCCGACGTAAAGGAAGGCACTATGACAGCGAAAGCGGGGGATCGGTATGAAGGAGTTCATCATCCGGCAGAAATGGATGCGGCTGAACGGCCAGTTCACGGTGAAAGACAGCGAAGGGCGGGACGTCTATGAAGTGGGCGGCAGTTTCCTGCAGATTCCGAAGACATACACGATTGCCGATATGGCGGGTCACGAAATCGCGGTGATCACGAAGAAGCCGTTCAGTTTCCTGCCGGTGTTCACCGTCGAGGCCGTCGGCCAGGAAACGGTCACAATCCGCAAAGAGTTTTCGTTCTTCAAGCCGCGCTACACGATCGACGCAGCCGGCATCGAAGTGCTCGGCACCTGGTGGGAGATGAACTTCGACATCCTGAAGGACGGAAAGACCGCCGGCACCGTCGACAAGAAATGGTTCGACTGGGGCGATACGTATAACATCCAAGTATTCGAGGAGTCGATGGAGACGTTCATCATCGCCCTCGTCATCGCGATCGACTGCGTCAAAGCCGACCAGGCCGGAGCGTCGTCCGCAGCCGGAGCGTTCTGAGAGAGGAGGGATCCTGCGCATGGACATCGGAAGCACCGACACAGCATGCCCGAAATGCGGCAGCCGGGAGCTTGGCCGGGGCCGGCAGAGAGGCTACGCCGTCATGTCACCGATCGGCAAAGTCCGGTTCGGCTCCAACGTCGAGTATCTGCTCTGCACCGACTGCGGCTACATCCTGGAATCGTACGTCAGCAGCCCGGAGAGATTCAAAGGCACGTTATGATGAAATGAGAAGCAGCCCGCCGCGGCGGGATGCTTTTTTGAGTGCGGGGACGGCGGCTGGAAACGGGTTATCTTCCTGGCGCGGCGGGGAATGGGGGCGAGTGTCGGTTAAGGGCGTCTTATCTTCCTGGAGCGGCGGGGAATCTGGTGCGAGTGTCGGTTAAGAGCGTCTTATCTTCCTGGAGCGGCTGGAATTTGTCGTGAGTGTCGGTTAAGGGCGTCTTATCTTCCTGGCGCGTGCGGAATTTGGCACGAGTGTCGGTTAAGCGGGTCTTAATTGCATGAAGCAGGCGAGGGTTGGAAGCAACGTGGAAATAGACAGCCCCCAATTGCGACTCGCGTGGAAAAAACCGGCCGAGTCGCAAATAGAAAGTCTCCAATTGCGACTCGCTCCAGAAAAACCGGCCGAGTCGCAAATAGGCAGCCCCCAATTGCGACTGGTGCCAAAAAAACCGGCCGAGTCGCAAATAGGCGGTCCCCAATTGCGACTCACGCCGAAAAAGCCAGCCGAGTCGCAGATAGGCCACGCCAAAACTGCCACTCACACCGACAAAACGAGCAGAAGCGCAGCGTGTCACGCAGCGCTTTTGCATCCTTTCATTTCCACCTGTACCCGATGCCCCACACCGTCTGCAAAATCGACTCCACCGGGAAATCCGCCCGCCGCAGTTTGTCCCGCAAGTTGCGGATGTGGGAATCGACGGTCCGGCCTTCCGTGTAGGTATCGTGCTCCCACGCCACCTGCAGCAGGTCCTCCCGCGTGAACGTCCGGTTCGGCCGGCGCATCATCGCTTCCACAATTAAAAATTCCTTCATTGTCAGCTGCACAACAAATTCCCGGAATCGCAGGGAATAGGACTCCAAATCCAACACGACTTCCCCGGCACGGAGCACCTCTGTCTCCGATCCGACCGGCACCCGCCGCAGCGCCGCCCGGACCCGTGCCAAAAGTTCCCGCTCATCGAACGGCTTCGTCATGTAATCGTCCGCGCCTTCGTCAAGCCCTTTCACGACATCGGGCATGCTGTCGCGCGCCGTCAGCATGATGACGGGCACGGCGGACTGCTGCCGGATGCGCCGGCACACTTCCCAGCCGTCCAGCCCGGGCATCATCACGTCGAGCAGGACGAGATCGACCGTCTCTGCCGCCAACAGCCGGAGTGCGTCGTCCCCACTGTCCGCCTTCAGGCACCGGTAGCCCGCCGGCAGCAAAAACAGCTCTAGCAGGTCGAGCATCCGCTGTTCGTCATCCACCAGTAAAATTGTCTGCATTGCCAAACTCCTTCCTCATAACCGGATCGTGAAGATGCTGCCGCGCCCGGGTTCGCTATCCAGCCGGATCGTCCCGCCGTGCGCCTCCGTCAGCTCTTTCACGATGGCGAGACCGAGCCCCGCACCGCCGAACGCTCGGGACCGTGATTTTTCCACCCGGTACATTTTGTCGAACACATACGGCTGTTCGTCCACCGGGATGCCGCGTCCTTCGTCCTCGATCTGCAGGACGGTCTGCTTCTGCTCCCGGGCCATCCGCACCGTCACCGCTGTGCCGCTTTCCGAATAATGAAGGGCGTTGTCCAGCAGATTGAGCACGATCTGCTCCAGCCGCATCCGGTCCGCGTGCACCGTGAAATCTCCGGACAGGACAAGGTGCAGCGCAATGCCTTTCGCATCATACGCCGGCTTCACCAGCTGCAGCACGGTGTGGATAAATTCCTCCGCCTCAAAGTCCGTTTTCTCAACACTGAACGTCATTTCATCCATCCGCGCAAGTGCCATCAGATCCTTGACGAGCGACTCGAGCCGGGCCGCCTCTTCTTCGATGATGGATAAATACCGGGTCCGCTCGTCCTCCGGAAGATCCGGCCGCTGCGCGACGCGGGTATATCCTTTCAAATAGGTGAGCGGCGTCCCCATTTCGTGGGACACGGAGGCGAGGAATTCGTTCCGCTCCCGCTTGACCCGCCGGAGATCGCCGGACAGCTTCCGGATGGCGGCAGCGAGTTCGCCGAGTTCGTCCTCCTGCATCACCGGCAGATCGACGTTATACGACCCGTCGCTCATCTGCTCCGCCGCTTCCTTCATGCGGATGAGCGGGCGCGTCAGCCACTTCGACAGCAGCCAATAGACGAACACGAGGATCACGAGACTGCCGCCGCCCGCCAGCAGGAAATGCACATTCAGCTGGCTGACGAGCTGGCGGATCGGCGCCGTACTCTGCAGCATGACAAGCGTGCCGCTGTCCGCCCCGGCGCGGAACGGATGGACGCCGACGAGATACGGCGAGGACTTCCAGTCACGGGACAGGATCCTGTCATCGGCCCCGGCCATATCGCGGACGTCCGGAAGATACGGCGAAAACCGCTCTTCGCTTCCGGATGAAAACCCGATCGGCCGGCCGTCACTGTCCAGGACGGCGACGCTGCGTCTGTCCCCGCGCTCCATGAGGAAGATGTGTGCGAGCGTCCGGTCGCTGAAGTTGTCTTCCAGTACATCCCGGTGATTGCCGCCGGCCTCGAGCAGCCGATCGAGCTCTTCCTCGACCCGGGCATCCGTGATCATATGGTGCAAATACAACATCAGCGCCGTGTCCATGACCAGAAAGGAGACGATGAATGCGGCTGCCAGCTTCGTCGATATCTTGTTCACAATGTGTGCCCCTTTTCATTCGTGTCCACAGTATACCGCTAACGTATCGAAAATTTGTGCAGAACGCACGGGAAACATCATCAAATCGAACGCAAATAAGAAGTTTGTAAGGACTTCGCGAAAATCGGTTATCCCGTGAAGTCTCCGGGGAAGACAGACAGCGACATCGGAAAAAGGAGTGGAATTTTCATGAAAAAATATTTACTGACAGCAAGCGCAGCGCTCGCCCTCGTCCTTGCGGGATGCGCTTCCGAAGGGGAAGAGCAGGAGAAAAACGGCGTCGAGGAAACCCAAGGCGCGGATCAGAATACAGCTGCTGATGAAAATCAGGACGCCGGGGAGCAGGAGGAGTCCGGGCACGAAGGAATGGAGCACTCTTCCGACGGCTCGATCCCGGACGGGCTGCAGGAAGCGGCCGATCCAAAGTATCCGGTCGGATCGGAAGCGATCATCGAGACCGACCATATGCCCGGCATGAAAGGCGCGACGGCGACCATCGTCGGTGCGTATGGTACGACGGCGTATGTCATCACCTACGAGCCGACGGACGGCGGAGCGAAAGTGGAGAATCATAAGTGGGTCATTCAGGAAGAACTCGAGGATGCTCCGGAAGCGCCCGTGGAAGACGGCACCGAAGTGACCGTGCTCGCCGATCATATGAAAGGCATGAAAGGGGCGGAAGCCGTCATCGAAACGTCCAAAGAGACGACCGTCTATATGATCGACTACATGCCGACCGACGGCGGAGACGAAGTGAAGAATCATAAATGGGTGACGGAAGACGAACTATCAGCGAAAGAAGACTGATCAGCCGCGCAGCACCGCATCCCATACTGGGAAAGCGGTGCTGCTGTTTTCATTTACGGCTTGAAGGTTATAGACGGAAGAGAGGTGAGAATATGCTTGTCGTCATTTCCTGGATTGCTATTGCCATCGGCCTGCTCAGCAGTGCCGTGATTATCATAGACATCATCCGCCACCCGCAGAAGATGGCGATCATGAATGTCGTCTGGCCGCTGAACGGCTGGTTTTTCGGGCCGATCGCACTGATCGCCTACTACAAATGGGGACGCATCCAGGCGAAGAACATGGACATCGCCCACACACGGGGAAAAGGCGCCAAAGTGTTCGTCTCGACATCGCACTGTGCGTCAGGCTGTTCGTTCGGTGATGCAGTCGCCGTTCCGATTGTCGCGCTGACGGGCTTCACTATTGCAGGAACGGTGCTTTTCGCACACTATGTCATGCAATTCGCACTGGCCTACATCTTCGGCATCCTGTTCCAGTTCGCGTCCATCTACCCGATGAACAAAGAGCAGGGCAAGATGCATGCCCTCATCGGCGCCGCCAAAGCGGATACCATCTCGCTGATCGCCTTCGAAGTCGGCATGTTCGGCTGGATGGCGCTTGTCCACTACGTGCTATTCCAGACACCGCCCGAACCGACGAGTCCCGTCTACTGGTTCATGATGCAGATCGCGATGATTTTAGGATTTGCCACGAGCTACCCGGCGAACGCCTGGCTTATCAGGAAAGGCATCAAGGAAGCGATGTGACGATAGAGTGGGAGGCTGTTTCGAAGCTGTGTCAACATATTCGTATCGGCTGTGCCAATAAAAAACAGCGGTGATCGGACTCGCGATCACCGCTGTTTTGCTTATTCTGTCTCCGGGAAGAACGCCTGCGCCGTCCGGACATCGACGAGCGCCGGGCCGTCCGTGCGGAGTGCCTCTTCCAGCACCGACTCAAGAGCCTGATCGGAATCCGGCCGGAACCCTGTCCAGCCGCATGCTTCCGCGACGCCGACAAAATCGGGGTTCGTCAGCTCGGTACCGATCCCTTTTGCATCGAGCACTTTCAGCTTATCAACTTCCATCTGCAGCGAGCCGTTATTCAGGACGACGACCGTAATATTGAGATGGTACCGCGCCGCCGTCAGCAGATCGGCAAGCACCATCTCAAGACCGCCGTCCCCGACGATCGCCACGACCTGTTTCTCCGGCTGCGTGAGCTTCGCGGCCATGGCGGCGGGCAGGCCGAAGCCCATCGTCCGCCAGTAGCCGGATACGAGAATCGTCTGGTCCGTCTGCCGGAAGTTGCGGTTCATCCACACGGTGTTGTCGCCCGTATCGAGAGCCAGGATGGCATCGGACGAAACCGTGCGGTCGAGTGCGCGCATGAGACGCGACGGATGGACCGGGAAGCCCTCCGTATTGCCTTCCTCTTCATTCTGGCGGTCCCATTTCTCTTTGACGTCCGTGCAGCGGGCCAGCCAGTCATCCGAACGGGAGAACCCTTCGAGACCGTCCGCCAGCAACGGCAGCACGTCTTCCGTATTGCCGGTGATGCCGAGGCTGACGGGGATCGTCTTCTCCAGCTGGTCGAAGTGGCGGTCGATCTGGATCACCTGGGCAGCGGACGGCACATGCCCCTCCGGCCACCACGTCGTCCCGGCCAGCAGCACGACATCCGCCTCCTTAAGCAATGGGGACGCATGCGGATTGCCGCCTTCGCCGATCCCCTGCAGCATATGCGGGAAGGACGCTTCCACGAGACCTTTCCCGCCGAGACTCGCGAGAATTCCTGCACCCCAGCTGTCCGACAGCCGTTTCAGATCATCGACGGCTTCCGACGCACCGGCTCCCGCGAGGATCATCGGCCGCTTGGCGGACTTCATGATGGATACCGCTTTCGTCAGACTTTCCTCCGTGAAGACGGCGGCCCCTTCGATGACATCCGCAAGCGGCCGCGACGTATCCGACGACTCCGCCATGAACAGATCCTTCGGCACGGACAGATGCGTGACACCGCGCTGGCGGAGCGATGTCCCGGCAGCCCGTTCCAGCAGGTCGAGCGCGGCATCCGGACTCGCGAGATTCGCTGAATAGAGCGCGAACGGCTTCATCAGGTCCTGCAGGTTGATGAACTGCGGGAATTCCGTGCCGATCTTATCGCTCGGCGCCTGTCCTGTCAGCGCCAGGACCGGCGCATGATCCGCATAGGCATCCCCGAGACCGTTCAGCAAGTTCGTCGCTCCCGGACCCATCGTTGCCGTGCAGACACCGAGCCGGCCGGTCAATTTCGCTTCCGCCGACGCCATGAAGGCCGCCACCGACTCATGCTTACAGGCGATGAATTCAATGTCGTCCTGCTTCGCGAGCGCATCGATCAGTCCGAAACTCGCATCCCCGACCACTCCGTAAATCCGTTCCACGCCATACAGGGACAGCTGTTCCAGCATCACCTGTGCCACTGTTTTCGCTGTGTTTGCCACACGATCACTCTCCTCATCGCTGTTGTGTCTGCAGTCATTCCGATCATTCTCAGTCTTCCCTGGATGAATCCGCAACAAACGCTGGAGGTGATTCTGCGAAAACCGGTACTTCAGTGAGTCGGCCGAGAGGTATGAGAAATTACTTCAGCCGTCCCGCAGCTGCCTCGGATAACAGCGTCAGCGTATCCTGCCGATGCGCAAAATCCGGCTTACTGATATCGCCGAGCGGTGCGCCCATCACAACCGTGATGAATTCCGAATCCCCGATTGCCGCCAGCGTCGCCCAGCATTGACCGGCTTCGTACGTCGTGCCCGATTTGCCGCCGAGAATCTCGAACCCTGGCTGTTCCGCGCCAGCGAGCGAGGACAGCACCGTCGATCGGAGCAGAAGGCCGCCCGGATGATCGGCGGTCGCCGTCGTCTGGAACTGACCTCGTGTGAAGATCGCGCGGAAGTCCCGGTTGTCCAGCGCATGATCGAGCAGCTTCGCCATATCGGCCGCCGTCGTGTACTGCTGCGGATCATGCAGTCCTTCCGGATTCACAAAGTGCGTCCCGGTCATCCCGATCGCCGCCGCTTTTTCATTCATCAGCCCGGCAAACTTAGCCGGACTGCCCGCAATGTGAACAGCCAGTGAATTCGCCGCCTCGCCGCCCGACGGCAGCATCGTCCCGTACAGCAAATCCCGGTACGTGACCCGTTCACGGCCGTAGAACCCGGCCATCGATGCGTTCACCGCCACCATCCGCTGGTAGGTCTCGACATCGACAGGCGCGGCAGCCGATAAATCATCGATGTGCTCCAGAGCGACGAGCACTGTCATCACTTTCGTCAGCGATGCCGGAAAAGCTTTTGCCTCCGCTTCTTTCGCATAGGCAATCTTCCCGCTGCCGCGTTCCGTCATATAGATATGAGGGCTCGCATACCCGTCCGCTGGAGCGCCGCCCAACATTCCAGGCAGGCCGATATGGACGCGGCCGGCGACTTGGGAGCCAATAAAGAAAAGCAATGCAATTACGAGTATCAAACGGAATAATTTCCACATCAGTATCAGCCTTTCTGATCAAACCTCAGCCTCAAGCATACGACGAAATAATGAAGCGCAGGGCAGCATATCTATGAAGATTCTCTTAACAGCCTTCTCTGAGAATCAATTAGGGATGCAGCACGGTCTGAAGACACACCAAAAAACCGGGCATCCGCCTCAGGATACCCGGTACACTCCGTATGTCCATAAATCAATTCAAAGCGTCTCCGCCCGCTGCACAGACGGTTCGACCGGCTCCGCCCCAGGCGCAAGTTCCGCGGCCGGCTTCTTCGACCAGATCGTCGCTAAGATCGGCCCCGAAATGTTATGCCAGATCGCACCCCACACACTCGGCAGCGCCGCAAGCGGTCCGAAGTGCGCCGTCGCGAGCGCGACACCAAGCCCCGAATTCTGCATGCCGACCTCGATCGAAATCGCGCGGCGGTCCGTCTCGTTCAGCCGCAGCATGAGCGCCGTCATATAGCCGAGCAGCAGGCCGAACCCGTTATGCAGGAACACCGCCGCAAAGACGACGAACCCGGATGAGATGACATTGCCCGCATTCGCGGACGTCACCGCCGCCACGATGATCAGGATGGCAAGCACCGAAATGAGCGGCACGACCGACACGCTCTTCTCAACCGCCGCCGGGAAGAACCGGCGGATCAGCAGGCCGAGCACGATCGGCACGATGATCACCTGCACGATCGACTTGAACATCGACAGCGGATCGACCGGCAGCCATTGGCCCGCAAGCCACAACAACAGTACCGGCGTTACAATGGGTGCGAGCAGCGTCGACAGCGACGTCATCGCCACCGACAGCGCCAAGTTCCCCTTCGCCAAATACACCATCACATTCGACGCCGTCCCGCCCGGCACACAGCCGAGCAGCACAAGCCCCGCCGCCAACTCAGACGGCAGCTGGAACAGATACGCCAAGCCGAACGCCACGAGCGGCATGATCACGAACTGCGCCGCCACCCCGACAAGGACCGGCAGCGGATTTGTCGCAATGATCTTGAAATCCACCGCCTTCAGTGTCAGTCCCATGCCGAACATCACCACGCCCAGCAAAATCGAAATATACGCCCCGAGTCCAAGAAACGGCGTCGGAAACAGAAACGCCAAAGCCGCAGCCAAAATCACCCACACCGCAAAATACTTCCCGGCAAACGAACTCACCGATTCCAGCACTTTCATGCAAAAACCCCCGATTTCTCATAACTGAGTAATAAAAGAACCAACTCTGTCGGCTCTAAGAATGAAACCTATTATACTCAATTATCAGAATGTTGCAAGATATATTTCATATTGCACTTAAATTAATTGAAAGTGAGCAAGGAGGCAATAGAATAAAAGGGTTGCGAATGAATGAATAAAGACAGGCACTTTAGTAGCTGCCTGTCTTTGAACAATATAATTATAGCTCCACTTTCACAGGGAAGTTTTCTTCATACTCCATGTCATCCCAACTAAATACATGAAGTTCCATTTCTAAGTCAGAATTTAATTCGGGGAATTTATATCCCTCGTAATCTTCAATACTCAAGGTTGCTTTAGCAGACTTACCAGCCGCTACTTCTTGACTCATGCTTAGTAATGTCTCATCGACCATTCTTCCATCCGCAGAGACACTTCGTGCTTGTACTTCGATTTTATCTTGACGTTTATTTTCCACATCGAAAATCACTTCTATCGAGTTTCCCCAAGTACTGTGAGTTTTCTTTACAATCTTGACTAGAGTTGCCTTCAAGTTTTCGTTGTCAGCAATTACTTCATTAATTTCATTGTCTTCTCCCTCGACGTTTTGTTCGGTATCTTCAGCGGGTTCTGTGGCTTCCGGACCTGAATCATCAGAGTTCACTGTACCTCCAACATTTTCCTCACTAGTTTCTCCACAGGCAGCCAATCCTAATACAGATGCAACAAGCAAAAGCAGTAAGTTCTTCTTCATAGAAATGACCTCCATTCTGCTGGTTAATCTACTTGTAAATATAACCTTCATTAGGAGGTAGTGAACATATCAGGGCGTGTAAGTCGATTGGTAAATAGAGAAGTCTTCATTTGATCGTCGTTCAAAATACATATGCAAGGCCCCGTTACAAATCTGCTGTGTCCAGTCGAACAAAATGGCCAAATGTTCAGCGGGCGGATTGATCTGTATGGAGAATAATCCGTCCTCAAACAACACAATCCCATTAGCAGACCCGCTCCATTTGTTCATCGGCATATCGGCAATCAGTTTCGCTACAGTGGTTTCATCATAGGTCAACAGTGCTTTGCCTTTCTTGGAAGACCAGTCTTTTTGCCGGTAAGGTGCTGCCGTCAAATACCGATGAAATTCGGCTGCCGCTTCCTTTGGCGAGATCGGTTTATACCAATCTTGTTCACCCCGTGCAAGCATGACATGTAACAATACCATCTTGTAACTCTTGGTCATGCTGGTCGTTGACACATTGACAAACCATTCGCGATACGATGTTAAAACCTCTTCTTCCAGTTCACTGAGTGTATCGGCTTTCTGGAGAAACAGAGGATAGGATTTAAATAATTGTTTGATATCCCGTGCATTAGCGTCCGCCTTCAAGTGATACTCCAAATAAGTCGGTCGCCGTCCGAGTGTTCGTTTCAAATCCTGAAAAGCCGCGACCAATTCTGCCTTCCGATTCATTTTAGGCTTCAGGGCTTCCAGCAAGTCGATGACGGCTGTTTCAAAGTTGAACTCCCATTGGCCAGGCAGGGAGAGCGTCTCACTAGTGATTGTCGCAGTCCCACTCAAATCCTGATCCGTAAAGACAGTAAACTTACTGCGAGCTGTCCGATAATTGCCGATCAGGTCGATAATAACACATTGAGATTTGCCGTTCGCAAGCCTCAGCCCGCGGCCGATTTGCTGCGTAAAGACAGCCGTCGATTCAGTTGGTCGTACAAACAGCAGTGTGTCAGTACGGGGGATATCAACCCCTTCGTTGAATAGATCGACAGTAAAAATAATATCGAGTTGTCCAGTCTCCAGCCGCTCTCGTGCAGTAGTTCTCACAGTTCGTTCACTACTGCCGTGCAATGCAACAGAACGAACTCCTTTCTGCGCAAAATAGCTGCTTAAAAACTGTACCTGCCGTACGGAAGAACAGAACGCGAGTGTGCGTGTTTGTTTATGCTTGCACCAGGCAGCATATACGGCTGCCGCATAATCTGTTTGGATCTGCAGCTGTAGCAATTCTTCCTCATCGTAGCGATTATTACGAAACGACAGGCCGCTGTAATCGGTCTCGTCAAATACGCCGTAGTACACAAAGGGGGACAGCCAGCCGTTTCGAATGGCTTCAAAGAAATTCACGGAAAGCGCTACATTTCCATCACACAAACTGTAGACGTCTTTATTGTCCAGACGTTCAGGCGTCGCTGTTAGTCCCAGCAGGAACCTTGGTGTGAAATGAGCCAACACCCGCTCATATGAAGCAGCCATCGCATGGTGACACTCATCGACAATCACCAAGTCGAACGTATCGCTGTCAAATTGTCGCAGATGACGATCCATGCTGAGTGTTTGAATGGAGGCAAATACAATGTCAGCGGTAGTTTCTTTCGTAAATCCGTTGACAATTCCGCAAGATCGTTTAGGGTGTACTCGCTCAAATGATGCCTTTGCCTGTAACAGCAGTTCCTCCCGATGGGCAATGAACAATATGCGGCCAAACGACTTAGCAAAAAATGCAGCTAAATATGTCTTGCCGAGCCCGGTCGCAAGCACGGCAAGCGCAGAAGTGCGACCTTCAGCGAGAGAGTCATTCAGCGCCTGCAAGGCAAGTGCCTGCGCAGGGCGAGGTTCCAATATAACAGGCCCGTAGTCGTCAGCTCGTTCGAACACGACATCCGGTTTCTCCGCCGCACCCAGTGTTAGTGCTAGTTCCTCAGCCTCCTCCCACTCCCGGCTGAAGGGCAGGCGGGCATTCATCCGATCATACTGTTCGCGATAGTGAGCGATCTGCTCCAGATTCACAACATGAGCGAGTGGTGATAAAAACAGCTCCATAAACTTCGCAGCCGCCGATTCGAACAGTAGGGGAGAGGCTGACGAGGGAGCGTGAAGGTTCCACTCAATCCCAGTCGTCAGTGCTGATTTCGACACATTTGACGAGCCAACGATCACAGAATCACCAGCAGACGACCCAAATAGATAGGCTTTCGGATGAAACGAAACACCGCCGCTTTCGATCATCCGGATCTCAGCTTCAGGCAGTGATTCAAAAAGCAGCGTAAGAGCATCCGGCTGGGTAATTGCTAAATAGTCGCCCGTGACGATCTTCACATCGGCACCCCGCACGATCGCCCGCTGTAGCATTGGCAGCAATTCACGAACCCCCGAACGCATCAAAAAGGCGGTCACGATATAAATCGTATCCGCCGTCTCGCCAAGCCGCTGCAATTCGCTCAGCAAATTGCGCGTCAGCAGCCGGACATCAGTCATCCTGCACCTCGACTAAATAGAGCCTCTCATCAAACGATCCGCGTAACGCGCGTTTCTCTTCACGGATTACCTGCAATGCATCCTCATCCGCTCCTTCCAAGCTAGCAGCTGCATAGACCAACTCCAACAGATCCGCCAGCTCCTCCAGCCGCTCACGAGAGGTTGCTGCTTCTTCATACTCTGACAATTCCTCCGCGAGTTTACGCTTCACTTCCTCTGCAAATTCAGCACCAGATAAAACCCGAGTCACAGGAGTTTTGCCGTCATTTTCGATGATTTGTGGAATTAGGTCTCTTACTAGTTTGTTGTAGGTTGGCATATAGATCCCTCTTTCCTGGATTTTACTTTTAGTATATCATAAAGGATAACATAGACTTTTCAAAACTATTAGGAGCTGATATGGATGGCGTTAGTGAATCAAATTAAGAAAAAAGTAAGAAATGCTAAACTCCACAGTTCAGTTGAAGCGACCTACAATGTTTTTAAGAGTGGTGGAAGGAAATACATCCAGATAAATACATATGGTTCAAATGATCGTAAAGTACAAGGGTCAGTTAGTCAAACTATCCAAATGAGTGAAGAAGTGATTAAACAATTAAAAGAAATACTAGACAATCAATATTGAATTACTTTTAAAGTCATTGGAATATCACGTTTAAAAGGAATTGATAAAAATGCTCACACCCATCCACGTAGTCGCAGCCATCATCCAAAATGCCCAACGTGAAATTCTCTGCGCTCGTCGATCTTTTCAAATGACGTTACCTGGCTTTTGGGAATTTCCTGGCGGGAAAGTGGAGAGTGAAGAGACTGCTGAAGTAGCATTAGCAAGAGAGATACAAGAGGAGCTGGGTTGCCAAATTGCTGTTGGCGCTTTTGTTGAAAACACGACCCATACATATGGATTCATTACCATTCGATTAGAGACATACATGGCCACACTGGTAGAGGGCCTGCCAGTCGCAACGGAGCACAGTGAACTACGCTGGGTCCCTTGGCAAGAGTTACATGCACTTGAGTGGGCGCCGGCAGATATCCCGGCTGTAGAAAGGGTGATTGCGTTATGCAAGAAGGATTGTATGAGCAGCTGATCAATGAACGAGTCAAGCAGGAGTTGGCTTCTTTATCCTCCGATGCGTTTGCAATTGAGAAGGAATCGCTAGAGGAAGCGGAGGCTCGTGTCGTGTTGGCGAGCTATGTGTCGGCTGTGACGAAAATCGCACTGTCGCATATACGCGAAGGTGGCGATCGTAACGAAGCGCTATTACGCCAGATCCAAACGTGTAACGAAGTAATCGATGTTTTGCAGCGGCAACTGGATGACACAGAGTTTGCCGATTTGAAGATTGATGAACAAGCTGAAGTCCTGACCGCTGTCTATTCGACGTTGAACAACGCCCGTTCATTTGGTGCGCAAAACGTACAGCGTCCGCTGACCCCTTTGTCGCAAAGCTCTTTGTTTACGGGCTCACATGCAGAACCGAATATGGTCGAAGAGCTCAAGAAAGAAATCGAGTCGTCTGACGAGATTGAATGGCTCGTGTCTTTTATGAAATGGTCGGGCTTGCGAATCATTATGGAAGAGTTACGTCGATTCACAGAACGAGGTGGACGTCTTCATGTCATTACGACCTCTTATATGGAGGCGACCGACGTCAAAGCGCTCCAAGAGCTGCGTCAATTGCCAAATACGGAAGTGCGCGTATCGCTCGACAAAGAACGGACTCGTTTGCATGCCAAGGCTTATTTGTTTAAACGAAAGACTGGATTCAGTACGGCGTATATTGGCTCGTCGAATTTGTCGAATCCGGCCCTTACGTCTGGCTTGGAGTGGAATCTGAAAGTAACCGAGCAAGATTCGTTTGATATCATTCGTAAATTTGAAGCGACCTTTGAGAGTTATTGGAATGACGAGGAATTTAAGAGCTTGGCGATGGAGCATGAAGACAATTGGGCACTTGTGCAAACGTCATTGCGAAAGAATGTGCTTTACGATTCGGCGGAACAGTACTTTTTAGATATTCGTCCCTATCATTACCAGCAGGAAATACTGGACGAATTGGAAGCAGAGCGAACAATCTACGGGCATACCCGAAACTTGGTCGTTGCTGCAACCGGTGTTGGAAAGACCGTGATTTCCGCTTTTGACTTTAAACGTTTCTATGCAAACAATCGACAGGCGAAACTTTTATTTATTGCGCATCGGGAAGAGATACTAAAGCAAAGCTTACATACGTTCCGGGCTATTTTAAAGGACGCAAACTTCGGTGAATTGTTTGTAGGACGCCATGAGCCGACTAGTTTGAATCATGTGTTCATGAGTATACAAAGTTGGAACAGCCGCAAGATGATCGAGAAAACGTCTGCTGATTTCTATGACTTCATTGTTGTGGACGAATTCCATCACGCGACCGCACCAAGTTATCGGGCTTTGCTCGGTCATTATACGCCTACAATTTTGTTAGGGTTAACTGCAACTCCTGAACGAATGGATAACGAAAATGTTTTGGAGTATTTTGATGATCGGATTGCTTCGGAAATGCGACTGACAGAAGCGATTGATCGGAAGTTGTTGAGCCCATTTCATTATTTTTGTGTAACGGATACAGTAGATCTTTCTGCAATCAAATGGACACGAAAAGGCTATGACGTGCAAGAGCTGTCCAATTTGTATACGGCGAATGACCGGCGGAGTGACCTGGTCATCCAGAGCGTTCGGAAATACGTCACAGGTCTTGATGAAGTGAAAGCGATTGGTTTTTGCGTCTCTGTTGACCATGCCCTCTATATGGCCCGTTACTTTAACGCGAAGGGATTGTCCTCAATTGCGCTGCACGGGCAATCATCGGATGACGAGAGATCCTCAGCAAAACGAAAGCTTGAAGCTGGAGACGTTCAGTTTATCTTCGTTGTCGATTTATATAACGAAGGCGTCGATATTCCAACTGTGAATACCATTCTCTTTTTGCGTCCGACGGAAAGTCTAACGGTGTTCTTGCAACAGCTCGGAAGGGGATTACGATTAGCCGATAATAAAGAGTGCTTAACTGTATTAGACTTTGTCGGGCAAGCGCACGCCGACTATCCATTCGAATCAAAATTTAGAGCGCTCATTGGAAAAACAAAGCATTCCATTCGTCACTACGTAGAAAACGGGTTTTCTCAAATGCCGAAAGGATCGGCCATTGTCATGGAGCGCCAGGCGAAGGACTATATTCTACGAAATGTCCAAGAGTCACGGACATCGAAAGCGAATTTGATTCGTAAAATGCGTTATTTTAAAGCGGATACAGGGGAAGAAATGACGCTGGCGAATTTCCTTCGCTACTATGATTTGTCGTTTGCTGATTTTTATGGGAAGGGTCGCAATCGGACATTTGCTCGCTTGCGAGTGGAAGCTGGGGTCAAAGAAGAATTCACAAGTGCCTATGAGGAGATCGTCTGTAAACGAATTCATTCTCTTTTCCATTTAGACTCCGTTGATCTCATTCGGTTCTATTTAGCATACTTGTCGACAGGGCGAGTAGACACGGAAGAACAGCACCTGATGATTGGAATGCTCTACTACTCTTTCTTTGCCAACCCGCCGGAGAAACAGGGATTTTCAAGCATGGACGATGGGCTGCAGCGATTACTAATGAGCAAGGAATTGAAAGAGGAAGTAACAGAGGTTTTGACAATATGCCTGAATCGGATTAGAACCGTTGAGAAACCATCGCCGTTTTCGTATGTCTCTCCGTTACGCGTGCATGCACAGTATACGTCCGACCAAGTATTAGCGGCATTTGGCTATTTCAATGAATCGGCAAAACCTGCATTTCGAGAAGGGGTCAAGTACTTAGAGGACAAGCAGACGGATATTTTCTTCATCACATTAAATAAAACGGAAAAGGATTTTTCTCCTTCCACGCAATATGAAGACTATGCGATCAATGACCACTTGTTCCACTGGCAATCCCAGAATCGAACATCGGTCACGAGTCCGACGGGGCAGCGCTACATTCATCAACGGGATACCGGTAACACGATTGCGTTATTTGTGCGCGAGTATCGGCAACAAGACGGCTTTACGTCACCGTTTACGTTCTTTGGCACAGCGGAGTATGTAAGCCACGAAGGCAATCAGCCGATCAGTTTCGTCTGGCGGTTGGATGAAGCGATGCCGGCTGGGATGAGTGGTAGGAGTTTGCGGGTGATTTAGTGAATTATGAAGAGTGCATCTGTGCAGCAAACAACCGTTACTGTTCATTCAAACAATCACGTTTGTTTCATGCATAGGTGCCCTATTATAAGTTGAATATAGTGCGATGTAAAAAATTAGCGAGATTAAAATATAAATGTAACTTATTGGTGTCTTGTGGTATTCTACTCGTATATGAATGAAATAGCGAGAATGAAGGAGACAGATGAATAACTTATTTTTTCTTTTGTTTTTATTATCTTTCTTAGCCTTAATTGTTGGCTTGATTCGCCCAGTTCTTTTGTTGCGGTGGATGCCGATGGATAAGAGATCTAGAAAATCAGCCGCACTATACTTCGGGCTAGCTGTCATTGCATTCTTTATTCTCTTTGGTGTTACCTTGCCCCCTGAGAACGACGTTGCAGAGGTAAGTGAACAAAGTGCAATAGAAAAAAGTGCTCAGCAAGATGACGACGAAAAAATGCTGCTAAGTTAGAAGAGGAAGCGAAACAAGAAGAAGAGGCCGCTAGGAAAGAACAAGAGGCCGAAGCTGAGGAAGAGGCTGCTAGAAAAGAACAAGAAGCCAAAGCTGAGGAAGAAATAGCTAAGAAAGAACAAGAAGCCAAAGCTAAGGAAGAGGCAGCTAAGAAATAACAAGAAGCTAAAGCTAAAGCAGAAGCGGAGAAGAAAGAACGAGAGGCGACAGCAAAGGCTGACGCTGAAAAAAAGGCGCAAGAAGCAAAAGCCCAAGCAGCCGTGGAAGCAGAACAGAAGCAAAGGGATGCAGAAACGGTTTCCCAACAACAAGCAGTAAAAATGGCGATGAGTTACCTTGATTATACTGCATTCTCACCTAGTGGTTTAATCGAACAATTGGTATTTGAAGGTTTTAGTGAGGCGGATGCCAAGTATGCTGTCAATTCTATTCGTGTAGATTGGAAAGAGCAGGCTGTGCTAATGGCTCAGAACTACTTGGACTATACTGCATTCTCGCGTAGCGGATTGATTGAGCAGTTGGTTTTTGAAGGCTTTAGTAATGATGTAGCATTGTATGCTGTTACTCAAGTCGGCTTATAAAAAGCTTAACTAGATTAGAAAAGTTCACCTTAAAAATACAAAAATTAAAGCCAGTATCCTACCGATTGCACCGTAGAACGGGGGTCCTGGCTTTTGAAGAACACACCTATGCACCAAACAATCAATGTATGTACGGAGGTCGATCAAATGCAGAACGAAAAGGAGGATTCAACTATGCAAGCTACAGATAAGAAACAAACCGAATCCGCAAAACGAAAAGAAATGATCAAGGCCAGCTACGAAAAAGCTGTCAAGGCAAACGGGAAAGCTTTGGAAAAGCTTAGTAAGAACTGATGGCGGTGGATTATTTCGATGTCGAGGATGTCATCATGCTTCATGATCTGGCCCTTCAAGATTATGAAGGCCTGCCAGGTGTGGACATGAATAAGCTGGATGCAAAATTGGCATTGCCTAAAACGAATGTCTTCGGTCATGAAAGGTACCCTTCCTTAGAAGAGAAAGCCGCCTGTTATCTGTACGAACTGGCGAGTGGCCATTGTTTTAAGGATGGGAACAAGAGAACCTCCTTCTTGGCGGCCTTCACCTTTTTGGACATCAATGGCTGCCAATTGAGCGTTGAGGACGAGGAGATTTATCGATTTGTCATTCTGGTGGTCGACAGTGAGACCCGACCGGCGTTTCAGGAAGTTGTCCAGTGGATAGCGCGTCATTGCCATAAGAAAGTGTCCCTATAGAAATAGTCAGGTTCAACCACCCCATCTGCTTACCAGGACAGCAGAGGGTGGTTATTTTTCATTCCCCCGAATTCTCCCACTCTTCCCACCCATTGCTGTATACTCAAACCAATACATTCCAAAAGACAGGTGACGCGACATGGACGATACGAAACGGATACTGATCATCGAGGACGATCCGGATATCAGCCGGCTGCTGCAAGTGATGCTGGCAGAGGAAAGCCGGGCGATTACGGCGGCGTATTCGGGGACGGAGGGACTGCTGCGGCTGCGGACGGACTTGTTCGATCTTGTGCTGCTCGATCTTATGCTGCCGGGGATGAGCGGAGAGGAGCTGATCCGCGAAATCCGGCGGGACAGCGCGGTGCCGATCCTCGTCATCTCCGCAAAGGCGGGGGTTGCCGATAAGGTGGCGGTGCTGCAGATGGGAGCGGATGATTATATGACGAAGCCGTTCCATCAGGAGGAAGTCGCCGCACGGGTGGCGGTCCAGCTGCGGAAATCCGCTGGAGCAGAGCCGCCGTCCGCGGAACTTGCGTGGCGGGATCTCGCTGTCGACACGGACAAACTGACCGTCACACTCTCTGGAGAGCCCCTTCAGCTGACGAACGCCGAGTTCGACATCCTGACCCTGCTGCTGCGCCATCCGGAAAAGGCGTTCTCGAAAAAGGAGATCTACGAAAGCCTCTGGACAGGTCCGTATTACGGCGACGACAACACGATCAGCGTCCATATGTCCAACATGCGGAAGAAAATCGCCGCGGTGACGGACGAGGAGTATTTCAAGACGATCTGGGGCATCGGGTTCATGCTCGTATAATTGGATGCGAGCCTCGCAAAGAAAGGAGGAGTTGGATGCTGACTCGTGTCCTGCAGCAATTGAAATTGGATGTCCTGTCCTTTGACGAAGTCGACGATTCCCACAGTTCCACTGTGTACAAGTGCAGACTGCGTACAGGGGAACAGGTCTATTTGAAGATCCCGTATACAAAAGTGAAATATGACCGGGAGCTGGCCGCCTACAAAGTGCTGAAAGACCAGGTGTCCATCCCGGACATGTTGGATTTTTGGCCGGGCGATGAAGAGTGTCCGGGCGCGTTCATTCTATCTGAACTGAAGGGGCGGCCGCTGGCCAATACGGACAGCCCCGCCGTCGCGTTCCAAGTCGGGGTGCTGCATGCCGCCATGCACGAGGTCCGGCCGCCAGCTGATATGGAACTGGCCGGGATCGACAATGAATACCCGGGGTGGCCCGACTTTGTGGAACGCCAATTTACCAGTTTCGCGGAAGACGTGAAAGAGCTCTTGGACGGAACGCTATACAACCAGTCGATGGAAACGTTTGAACGCATGAAACGAGAGCTGCCGCCACCCGACGGCCCGTGCTTCCTCCATATGGATTTCCGGCCAGCCAACATCATCGTGGACGGAGACCGGGTATCCGGCGTGATCGATTTCGAAAGTGTCCGGTTCGGCGCCACAGAAATCGATTTCACAAAACTGTATCGCGATTTTCTGAGCTTCGATACCAGCTTGTATCAGTCCTATCAAGAAGGCTATACCAGTGTGAGACCCTTAATGGACTTAGAGGCGGTTCTGCCGTTTTATCAATTTACCGATGCGTTCAATAGTATTGGCTGGTGTGCACGACGCGGCATTGAGAAGAACGCAATGTTTTTTGACAAGAACCTTTCGATCTTGAAGAGTATGTTACTGTAATCCGCTATCATGGCGAACCTGTACAGTGGGCAGGCGTACGCATGAATTACGGAGGTGTTACGATGAGCAGAAAAACCATCTGGATAGCAGGGATCGTATTTGTGGCTGCGACTCTTCTATTGACCAATGTCTTTCACACGGCGATCGGCGGCTATATGATGACAGTCAGTATAACCGCGGCCGGAGTGGCGATTGCAGTCGCACTCTATTTAGTACTTTCCCAGTCCATCAAGCAGTTCGTGCATCGCAGGAATGACTGAACCTACATGATGCCAGAAGTGGAGGCAATCATAATGGGGAAAGGTACATATCAGGGCTTGGCAAACAAATTTTAGGAGGGAGGGATGTGCCCATGAGTTTAGCGGGCTATATTGGATGTATGAAAGAAATACCGCTCAGCGGCGACGGTTCGGAGGATCTCCTTATCATCGGGCCCTGCTTTTCGAGTCCTGCTGAACTCCGGAATGTGAAGGAATGTCAATTCTCTACGCCGTATGTCTATGAAGTGTCAAGTGATTGGGGCATTGAGATATCCGAGCATACGGACACCGCTATCTTGGATGACTCAAAAATGAAGCTGTCCAGACTTTGTGAACTCATGGACCAATATCTTGAGACGGGAGAGTTCTTTGAGCACTACACTTGTTGGGTAGGAGAAGAATGCGATAAGCGGGAAGGGGAAGTCACATTACCGCTCAACAACTTTGATATGGACCGGATTCGCATGCCGGAAAAAACATTGGTGCGGTTCGTGAAATGAATTCTTCTTCAGCAGGCGGCTGCGGCTTGCGAATTCGGCCGGTACGGACTGTCTTGAATTTCCATTGTACCCACGACAACCTTGACAGCCGTCCGCAAGATGTGTATTGTTGGATAAATTACAATAATTTAAAATCGATGACGAAGAGAGTAATTTACGGGTCCGTGGCAAGCGAGTTAGGGAGAGTGGGAGCCTAATACACGGTACGTAAACGAAACGCACTTCTGAGATGTTTCTTGAACTACAGTAGGGAAGATCGGGGCGACACCCCGTTACCAATGGAAAGCGGTCACGTATTGTGGCAACTGGAGTGGTACCACGGGAATCTATGTTCTCGTCTCTTATTGGAGACGGGGGCTTTTTTATATGGAGGGAAAAAATGGATAAAAACCGAATGATTGCAGAGCTGCTTGCCGAAGCGCTGGATCACATAGTCTCGCGTTCTCAGTTTGAACAGCTGTTGGAAAAACCGAAAGATCCGAAATTGGGGGACATCGCATTCCCTTGCTACCGCCTTGAGAAGGAACAAAGGAAAGCTCCGCATCTGATTGCCGCCGACTTAGCAGGCCGGCTACACCACGATCTGATACTAAATGTTACCGCAGTCGGTCCGTATGTGAACATTTCCTTAGACCGCCAGATCGTGATGGACCAGGTTCTGCAGGAAATACTGGCTGCCAAGGAACAGTACGGCTCGCATGGAGCGATGCGGGGGAACGTGCTCATTGATTATTCATCCCCTAATATTGCGAAGCCCTTTTCCATGGGTCATCTGCGGTCCACGGTAATTGGAAACGCACTGGCGAACATCGCGGAAAAGAACGGGTTTACGCCGATCCGGATCAATCATCTAGGGGATTGGGGCACACAGTTCGGTAAATTGATTGTGGCGTACAGACGCTGGGGAGACCAGGCAGCTATTGCAGAGTCCCCGATCCGGGAATTACTGAACATCTACGTGAAGTTCCACGAAGCTGCCGAAACGGACGACTCGTTGAATGAGGAGGCGCGTGTGGCTTTCAAGTCGCTGGAAGACGGCGATCCGGAGGCTTACGCACTGTGGGAGTGGTTCCGGGAAGAGTCGCTGAAGGAATTCGAAGCGATTTATGAGCTGCTGGGAATCCGATTCGACTCGTATGCAGGGGAAGCGTTCTATAACGACAAGATGGAAACGGTCGTCCAGGAGCTGAAGGAGAAATCGCTGTTGACCCGATCCGACGGCGCGCATGTCGTGGAACTTGAAGACCTGCCGCCCTGTCTGATTACGAAAAAGGACGGGGCCACGCTGTACGCGACCCGCGATCTCGCGGCCGCCATCTATCGTCAACAAACATACATTCCCGAAAAAGTGCTGTATGTAGTGGGTAATGAGCAATCTCTGCACTTCAAACAACTTTTCACGGTGCTTGGTAAAATGGGTTTTGGGTGGTCAAAGAATTTGACGCATGTGCCATTCGGGATGATCCTGCAGGACGGCCAGAAGATGTCCACGCGCAAGGGGAAAATCGTATTGCTGGCAGATGTGCTGGACGAGGCGATTGGAACAGCCAAGCGGAATATCGAAGAAAAAAACCCGGCCCTTCTGCAGAAAGACAAGGTAGCCGTCCAAGTGGGCGTCGGAGCTGTCCTGTTCAACGACTTGAAAACCTACCGCTTACATGATATCGATTTCTCAATAGAGCAAATGATGAACTTCGAGGGGGAAACCGGTCCCTATGTCCAGTATACGATTGCCCGGATCTCTTCGCTGCTGACAAAAGGAGGGGATGAAGAGGGCACGCCAAGTTTCGATGGTTTAGGGGAATCGGCATGGCCTGTTGTTAAGCTGCTTGGCGAGTATCCGCTCATGATCCAGAAAGCCTTCGACCAAGCGGACCCGTCCCTGATTGCGAAGTTCAGTCTGAAGCTGTCACGGGAATTCAATAAGTACTACGCTACAACCAGAGTGCTGGAACAAAGTCCGGGGAGGCAGGACCGGCTGGCGTTCGTTTCGTGTGTGCGAATCGTTCTGAAGGACGCGCTCAAGCTATTGGGCATTTCCTCGCCGGATGAAATGTGACGGCCACCTGCCCGCAGAATTTAGGGAACAGGCGGCCGATAGTAAACGGTCGGATGCAGGAGGGGATTGTGATCAGACTTACAACAGGACGCTATGTAGTGACAATCGATCGTACGAGCACAAAAAACTATTATGATACGCACCAGTTCATCACGGAGGATTGCGGCTGTTCGTATTGTGCGAATTACAGGTTGGCTTGTGATCACTTCCCACAGGAAATCCAGGATCTGTTTGACGTTCTCGGGATTGACCCCCGGAAAGAAGGGGAGGTCTCCGAGGTTGGCGTGAATGCCGATGGCACGCATCTCTATGTTGCGTTCTATCATCTGGTCGGGGAGATCTTAGCTGGACCAGGTCCTTATCCAGCTGTGGGCGGTGAACACGATGTTCGGTTCGTGTGTCCGGATCGGGTGGAGATGGATTTCAGCGACGAGCTGGACTTGGTCCCGGACAATTTTCCGCAGCCGGCTGTTCAATTTGAGATCCAACTGAATGTGCCGTGGCTGTTGGACTGACGGTGGCTTCCGGTCGGATGATGAATGCCCCCGTATGCTTGTCTGCTGTATGTGAGTTGAAGAAGTGAGAAACTGATAGAAATGGAGGTACTGCAGATGGAAATCCGACAGGCGACAAGAGCGGATGTGCCGGCCATTGTACGGCTGCTGGCCGATGACGAATTAGGAGCACAGCGTGAGCGATACGAAGATCCGCTGCCCGCCGAATATCTTGAAGCCTTTGAAGCAATGGATTCTCAGACTGGAAATCAAATGATTGTTGCGGTCGACGGCCAAAAGGTTGTCGGGTGCCTCCAACTGACTCTCATTCCTGGGTTGGCCCGGCGGGGGATGAAACGGGCGCAGATCGAAGGGGTCCGGGTGGATCGTCAGTATCGGAGTCAAAGGATCGGTGAACAGCTGTTCCAGGAGGCCATCTCCATAGCGCGAGCGGGACGTTGCAGTCTGGTGCAGCTTACGACAGATAAGCACCGGTCCGATGCCCATCGGTTTTACGAAAGATTGGGATTCGAAGCAAGCCACGAGGGGATGAAGCTGCACTTGTAACGGGCTGCCGGATGTCCATCGGGATGGCTGCCGAACGGGGCATCTGCGACAATCCGATGGATCGTTGCTGGCACGGGGCACAAAGGAAGGGGAAGTGGGAAAATGGCGGAAAAGCACAGTGTACTGGTCACAAGTGTCTCCATCATTCGAGAAGGCAAGGTGTTCCTTGTCCAGGAAGGAAAGCCGGCTGCACACGGTAAATGGAACTTTCCGAGCGGCAGTATCGAATATAACGAAGACATCCTTACAGCCGCCTGCAGAGAAGCGAAAGAGGAGACTGGCTTGGATGTGAAGCTGCGTAGCAGCACGGGTGTATATAATTTCGTCAGCGATTCAGGCGATCAGGGGATCCTCTTCCACTTTGTGGGGGAGATGGTCGGAGGTTCTGTACGCCTGTAAGATGGACTGCTTGCCGGGGAATGGATTTCGCTAGGTGACTTATCGGTCTTTCTGCAGCAGCCTCACCGGGATTCGCAGGTCATGCAGCAGATCGTCGATAATCTGCTGCACCAGCGTGTGTATCCGCTGACGCTGTTCCAGGCGCAGCTGCTGTGACGGACGGGTTTTCAAGAACCTTAGACCAAACAATGCATAGAAGATTTTTGAATTTATCTAATTCAAGGAGGGGACCTCATGCAAACAGTGATTCCCGCTTTCCGCATCACCGATTATGATCGCAGTATGGCATTTTACGTGGACACCTTGGGGTTTGCAGTGGACTGGGAGCATCGCTTTGAACCGCATTTCCCGGCATTCCTTCAACTGACGAAGGACGACATGACCCTCTACTTGACCCAACATGCCGGAGACTGCCAGGTGGGCGGGCTGATCCACTTCTTTGTTCCCAACGTTGACCGTTGGTACAGCGATTTGAAAAACGCGAAGGAACTTTGCATCACGGTGCCTCCGAATGAAGATCTCGAAGGACTTCGGATGATGACCCTCACCGATCCTGATGGCAACCAGCTGCGTATTTGCACACGTTTATAATTTGAGATACATTTGCGTGATCTGTATGTATCGTGGGCGGTTCGGCATTGATAGGATGAATCTGAAATATGGAAGAATCTATGATGGAGCTGCCGGCACCTGATGATCCGGCATGCGGAAAGTGGGAGGATAATTGATGAAGCCGACGATGAATCGGAACGAGCTGTTGGACAACGAGAGTATTTGGAATGCGGTCGTTTCCGTCCTGAGCGGGGCAGACCTGCCGGAAGATGATCCGGTACTGCGCGAAGCCTTCTTGCTGTACCACTATTATTCGGAGATGGAGGGCGGCGGCCATGAAGGATTGCTGACGTGGTTCGGTGATGAGATCTCGGAGATGGGGATCGGCAGCTATGTACAGCAGCTCGCGGACGCTCTTGCAATAATAGGGGCGGAGGAGTATGCCGTGATCGAAAAGACATACGGACCGGAATTGTGGCGGCTGTTCATCTCCCTAGAGGGGAATGACAGAGCAGAAGAAGAGTTTTACGAGGTTGCGGAGCAGGCGGATGGTGCGTACCATGCGCTCGAGGCGAAGCTGGAACAGCGGCTGGAGACGTATTTTACTCAAATCCATACAGCTGTCATTGACGTGACGGAACCATGATAGGGTTCGGCTGTTGAGTGCCGTGAATCTCTCACCTGGTAGGTTAAACGCTGGGAAGGATTTAAGGATTACGTAATTGCGGACCGAACAAACGATGATATCCAATCCTTTTGTCAACAATTTGAGGCTTATTCTATACGAATAAGCCTCAAGAATTGATATGCAGTTTTGTTTGTTGGCAGAATCCAACTTATTTTCCCATGTCATGAAGAGCAATCACATCAATTACTCCTGTTCCAAAATCAAGACGAGATCCATAAGTAGTATTATGATCTTGATTTACAATAGCAACATTATAGCTCATCGCCTTCTTCACTTCATCATACCATCCATTTTCTTTGATCTCGTCTTCGAAGTACTTGGCATACGCAATGTATTTGATCGCTGCATCATAATATTCGTTTTCTTCTTCTGGTCCAATAACAGATTCATCATATCCACTAGGGTTTTTCCAAGGATCGATCAATGGATATATATCTTCCATTACATCAATGAAGCGGTCATATTCAGCATTCTCTTTTGTGATGACGTTGCTCTCTTGAATCTTGAACAGATCTCCTCGAATCTTATCGTACGCTTCTTGATCGTTCCGATGAATTTCATCAGATAATGTTGATACGTGAGAAGATCGCTCTGCATTTATAGTGTCATCATCCATATTCATTGAAGAGATAAATACAGAATCATCATCTTTAGTTTCTTCTGTTTTCTCATGATCCGGGAAGATTACATTTCCATTCATGTCATAGCCATACTCTCTCCCCTGATCATCAACAAGATAGTTAATGACTCCTTCAGGATTTGGATATTTAATTGATTCGCTTGCACTTGCATTCAAATCAAGCTTTTCCAATCCAGTGTAGCTTGTCAACAGAGTTCCTCCGATTACCACCGATCCAAATACCATGGCTGCCTTTTTCATTTTAATTCCTCCAATTCTCTCTCTTTTTCAACTTTACCAATTAACTTCCTGTTTTGCAATTCATACTTTAATACTTACCCGCTAAAGAACACGCCTTTGTAATAAACAAAATTGCACACCCCTTCACCCAAGACATATGAATATTTCAGGTGTCGAAAACAACGCACCTGCGCCAAACAAACGTGAATGTTTAAACAAACACGTTTGTTTCCAGCCCAAGTGTTTTTTGTTTCGATAAAAATGAAACTCCTAGCCATCTGCCACCGTCTTAGGGGTGCTGAAAAAGAAGTACTCATACAAAGAAAACGGCGAAAGGGGGAGACGTGTGGTGACGGAACGGGAAAATACCGCTTTTTCAAATACCGTTCAAGACCAATGGCTGGCAGATCTGATGGACGAATATGGAGACCGCTTGACGAAGCTGGCCTACAGTTACCTCCGCGACTGGGGAAAGGCGCAGGAGATTGTCCAGGATGTCTTTTTGACTTGTTACGAGAAGTACGATACATACGAAGAAATTCTATCCTATAAAGCATGGGTATACCGGATCACCATAAACCGCTGCAAAGATGCGCTGAGGAGTGCCTGGGCGAGAAGGGTAGTGGTCAACAGCGGCTTGTTTCAATTTTTCAGATCAACCGAGCCATCGCCGGAAACGTTCTCGCTGCAAAAAGATGCGGACATTCAACTGGCCGAAAAGGTCATGGAGCTCCCGGTGAAATACAGGGAAATCATCCATTTGCATTATTATGAAGAGCTGTCCGTCCAGGAGATTGCACAGTTGCTGAACATGAACAGGAATACCGTCAAAACGCGTTTGAAAAGAGGACGCAGCCTGATGGAAGGGTCGATGGAAAGGGGTGAGTGGAATGAAGGATAGATTGTCAGGTTACCGCGATGCCATGGACAGAAGTGTGTTCAAAGAGGGAAAGTTCACGACGCGTCATAAACAGGAAGTATTCGTTAAGATCAAACAAAGAACAAGAAAAAGAAACGACTGGTTTCCGCGGATGATGAGTTTGTCCTTTGTGATTGTATTCCTGCTGATCGGCGTATATTTTATAACAGACATGATTTCAACTCCGGCCGATCAAGCGGAATCCCCTCCACAGGCGGAACCGGCAGTCACTGAAAATGGAACTGCTCCGCTGCCAATAGACGGAGAGGGCGTAAACAAGGATGAGGAACGTCCGGCTCCCTATGAGGAATGGCTCCAGGAATATCCTTACAAAGAGATCAAAAAGCATTTCGAGAACTACGAACTTCCGCAAGAAGGTCGGGTGGCGGACAGCCAATTCATTAATGGAATCACCTACGAAAATGGCTATACGTTCGACAGCAGAACGAAAGCCATGATGGCTCGGGAACATTCAGAAACAGGTCCGGCTGCACCGACCGAGGGGCAGAAGACAGGTGTCATCATGGGCCTCCTTAGCGACGCCGCTGCCATGGAGGAACCGGGGGACCGCACTAGTTCAAATGCATCCAGCCAAGTGGATCTACCGCTCTCCAGATTGAAGGAAATAAGAGAGCTGAACGACTTTGAACCCCTGGAAGCGTGGCTTGCGGAAACCGAAGAGATCCTTAACAAAGTTGATACCAGCGAGTCATGGGAAGGAAATAAAAGGTATTATTCGGAGGCATATCAAAGACTCCAGGAAATGAAGTCATTGATAGAAGGAAAAGAATAGAGACTTGCACACCCGATAGTGTTGCAAATTTTCACGATGGAAACTTGAACTGCTAGCGCAGTGAACAAAAGAGAGCGCTTGAATAAACATTTTGTGCACAGGTGTGCTTTTCGAGTCCTTACGATTTCCTTACGATTCCCTTAAAGGTTTTTAAAACCTCCTAAGAATAGCGTGCCTGTGCAGCAAACAAACGTGAATGTTTAAACAATCACGTTTGTTTGGTGCACAGGTGCGTTTTTTGAACAAATACGATTGTTTCTTGCGCTGGTGCACTTTTTACATATTTCCATGTACTGCGATATACTAAAGCTAACGCAAAATCGGGAGACAGGGGGCGGCGGGATTGTTTGAAATCATCGATGAAAAGAAAGCCCGGTTGGATGCTGCCAGGCCACTGCCTGCCTACACATTAAAAAGCTTGAAAGAGAAATTGTTCCTAGAGTGGACATATAATTCCAATGCCATTGAAGGGAATACGCTGACCATCAACGAGACAAAAGTGGTGCTGGAAGGAATTACGGTGGGAGGCAAGACGTTACGGGAGCATCTGGAAGTTATCAACCATCGGGATGCAATCCAATATGTCGAGGAAATTGTCCGAAACGAAGAACCGCTTTCCGAATGGCAGATCAAAAACCTGCATCGGCTCGTTCTGAAAGGGATTCATGAGGAACATGCCGGTGTCTATCGGAAAGAACAGGTTTTCATCTCAGGGGCGAACCATCGACCGCCTGCCCATTTTCTGATCCAAGAGGAAATGGAGCAGCTGTTGAGGTGGTATGAAACGGAAGGGACCCACCTCCATCCTGTTGAGCGCGGAGCTATGCTGCATGCCCTATTTGTCGGGATCCACCCGTTCATTGATGGGAACGGACGCACGTCCAGACTGTTGCTGAACCTGGAGATCATGAAAGAAGGATTTCCAGCGGTGGTCATCAAAGTCAGCAATCGGCTGGCTTATTACGAGGCGCTTGATAAAGCCCATACTACAGGGAATTATGATGATTTCATTGCCTTGGTGGCACGGGAAGTGGAAGACTCACTCGATTTGTATTTGAGTGTTCTGTAGAGGGAGAGCTATAGAGGGCTAAACGACACAAGAGGAACGACTGGAAGAGCGATCAGTACATGGAAGACTGTCAAGGCAGCGGACTGTTCTATACAGCAGGATACACGTCAGGCGGAGCGCCTTACGGGATAACATGGGTACAAGCAGAAACGGAAAATCTCTTTGCTGATGGTGCTGGAATTCCAGACATAGAAGATGATGATTTACCATTTTGAATAAAGTTACGGCATACGACTCTGTTTACCTCTGTTGCTGAGATATGAACTCATCCAAAAAGCCGGAACTCCTCTGAATGCTGAATTCAATGGAGTTCCGGTTTTTTAAATCTTACAGACGCTTCCGGATTGTAAAGTTATCCTCCAGCAGCAGCCAGTTCTGCGGGAATGGGTAGCCCAAGACCCAGTAGCTGACGCCGCGCAGGTTATACTGCTTCACCAGATCGAACTTCGCCTGCGCGCTGCGGGCGTCTTCGAACCAGACTTCGTGGCGGTGTCCGGCCGAATCGGTGTATCGGTAGAACGGAGACTGTGCGACAGGATCGTATTGGATCGCGACCTGGTGCTGGATGGCGCGGCGGATCGCTTCCTGCTGGCTGAAGGTTTCCGCTTCCTGTCCCCGGGCGAACGGCAGGCGCCAGTCGCGTGCGTAGATCTGGAAGCCCATCATGATCTTGTCACGCGGGATGACGGTGACCGCGTAGTCGAGCACTTTCTTGATTTCATTGAGAGGGGAGATGGCTTGGGCGGGGCCTTTCCGGTAGCCCCATTCATATGTCATCAGCACGACGAAATCCACGATCCTGCCGTGTGCTTCGTAGTCATGCGCTTCATAGAGCAGTCCTTTCTGGTCACTGCTTGTTTTCGGGGCCAGCGCGTAGGAGACGAAGTACCCTTCAGGATGCAGGCGGTCGACGGCCAGCTGCAGGAATTGGTTGTAGAATTCGCGATCCGACGGACGGACGTTCTCGAAGTCGATGTTGAGTCCCTGATAGCCTTTCGCTTTCATGACCGTGAGGATGCTGGTGATGGTTTTCTCCTGAAGTTTCTTGCTCGACAGGATGGTGTGGGCGAGGGCCGTTCCGGACTCCGTTGAACTGAAGTTGGTGATCGCCAGCACAGGCACGATCCGTTCAGCTGCAGCGGACCGCAGCATTTCCGTGTCATCGAGCGTCGAGAGAGTGCCGTCTTCTTTCACGCTATAGACGAACGGCATCCAATACGTCAGATACCGGCCGACTTCTTGGATCTCCCTCGCGCCCGTTTCGCCGGCGTTGATAGTATACGCATTGACGTCGATGACCGGTTTCGTCTTTGTCGGGCTGGACTCTGTCGGGATGACTAGGGCCTGACCGACCACGAGCGCATTCGGATTCTCCAGTCCGTTGGCAGATACGATCTGATTTACGGTGACGCCGCTTCGCTGGGCGATCGCCCATAGGGAGTCCCCTTGTTTCACAACATGAATTTGCAATCCGCTTCTCTCCTTATCGTTCATCTCCCATACTGTATTCACCGGGAAGCCGGGATGCTATTCGGTTCAGCACGCCCGGCAGTGAGATGTCGACCTTCGACGCAGCGGATGGATTGCGCAGCGGAGATTTATTTAATTTGACGATATTGTTTGCTATTCCAGCACATACCTGTTATGGTTAGAGAGTATTATCTTTGTTCTTTATCAGTACGACAAAAAGTTTTGTTTTTCGTCTAAAGTATTTGAGCAAGCATAGTAACAAATCGTGCGGAGATCCGCACCAGGAGGCAAACCATTATGGAACAAGGTACAGTTAAGTGGTTCAACGCAGACAAAGGATTCGGTTTCATCGAGCGTGAAGGCGGAGAAGACGTATTCGTACATTTTTCAGCTATCCAAGGTGAAGGTTTCAAATCTTTAGACGAAGGTCAAAGCGTCACATTTGATGTGGAACAAGGACAACGCGGCCTGCAAGCTGCAAACGTTCAAAAAGCATAATCATCGTCTAAGAGGGACCCTGCATTTGCAGGGTCTTTTTTTATTTGCTCAAAAAACGGATCTCTTTCTGAACCGGCCGCGGCTGTTTGGGTAAGCGCGATGTCTGCTGAATCAAAGCA
Organism: Sporosarcina trichiuri; assembly: GCF_030406775.1. Classification (NCBI taxonomy): domain Bacteria; kingdom Bacillati; phylum Bacillota; class Bacilli; order Caryophanales; family Caryophanaceae; genus Sporosarcina; species Sporosarcina trichiuri. The sequence goes on from NZ_CP129119.1 coordinate 89,923, forward strand.
AACATGATCTGCTGCTGACAAACGATTCAATGAATGATAGGCTGTGTGGAGAGTCTCTGCATCGGAATGTCTCTGAGAAACCGGGAAAGCAGGTGCCGTGTGGAAAAGAAATATCCAGGGTTGCTGGCAGCCGGTGCTGTGGCATGGTTGGCGTATGTGGTGTGCGTGTTCACGCTTAGCTTCAGCCATTGGGCGACCAAAGGGCTCGGTGTCGCTTATCTGGTTGCCTGGGGCTGGCTGTTGTTCACAGTCTGGAATCGGAAAAACAAACGCAGTGTTACGGCGGAACAGTGTACACGAGATGATCAGGATGACAGCCGTGGGAACTGAAAGGGGAGGTGCTGCTATGAAGTGGACACTGCCGCTTGGAATCACGATCGGAACGTTCGTCGGCATTTATATAGCCAATCGTTCCATTTCGCAAAGTGTCTTTGGCGCGATTGTCGCGTTCGTAGTGAGTTGTCTGCTGTCCATTGTCTGGGCGAAGCGTGAAGCGCGCAAGTAGGATTTTTTTGGCAGTGAGGGGAGGATGTGGAATGAAGAAGGAATATTGGATTGCTGTCCTTCTGGCAGTAGTCATATTTTTGGCGGTGCTGGTGATCGACCGTCCAGATGAGGAAGATCCTGCGGAACAGTACGGTACGTCCGAATATACTGATCCGCCGGGGCTGACGGGACACCAGCTGGCGCTGAATCAGCTGTATGTGGAAATTCCTTATGAGAAAAAGGATGTCCTCCTGACGAAGCGGACGACGGATTCCCATGTGTTTGTCGATGTCACGGATAAAGACACCGAAGACGTTCTGTATACATATGGAGAATCCCTCGGTTCCGGAACTGAGCGGCAAGTGGTGAGGGAGGTTCCGACGAAAGAGGGGACTGTCCGTCTGCAGATGGTTGTGGATATCGATCCATCGGCCGGAAAGATCCAAAGCGTCATCAGCTCGGGTGCTGACTATGATCCTGCCCCGGATGAGGTGGAGAATGAAATGGTCAGTACCGGTTCAAGATCTGGTGAGTTCCCGGCTGACCACGTGGAAATCCTGTCTTCGCTGCATCTCAGATGGGGAACGGAGCGGGAAAACCTATATGAAGGATTTGTGATTGGTGTTATCGGGAAATGACCCTGAACAGGAATTGGATTTCCTTCTGCCCTGTGTCTATCTCTGCCCAGTACGCTTCCAGACTACTGGGCATTCAGTTGCTGAGATGGTCTAGTCTGCAAGTATCAGATCAAACACTTTTCGTCTTCGACGGAGGGTGTTTTTTGTCGTTTTCTTTCATAACAAATCGAAATAAATCGGAATATTTATTTCATTTATCAGACAATTATACCATGTCACATCTGTTCTAATTTCCCAGAGAAGCTGGAAACATTTGCCCTTCAGTCGTATGGCGGCTGTATCGGTTATTGATTATAGTGAAAGGGCTTACACTACGTTGAGAGGGGATGGACTGATGGTGAAACCGAGGAAGAAACTGCTGGCGGCGCTGCTGGCCGGTGCACTTGCCGGCGGACTGGTGATGTCGGGTACGGCAGAAGCGTATGGAGGATCGGTGCCGCACAAGGCGTGGAACAATCCAGGACATGGGGCGCCTGTTTTGCATCCTGGCTCCGCTAAGGCTGCGGGCATGCGCCAGGAACCGCTGCGGGCGATCGACGGGGTCATGGAGCAGGCGATTGCGGAGAAGACGATGCCGGGTGCTGTCGTATTGGTCGCGCGCAGCGGCCATATCGTGAAGCAGCAGGCCTACGGCGATGCTGCACGCTACACGGATGATCAGTTCACAGAGATGGACAAGCCGGTCGCCATGCGGACGAATACGATCTTCGATGTAGCGTCGATCAGCAAGATCTTCACGACAGTTGCCGCCATGAAGCTGTATGAGGCTGGGAAGATTGAGCTCGATGCGCCGGTTGCGGACTACATTCCGGAGTTTGCGGTGAATGGCAAGGAAGCGGTGACGATCCGCCAGCTGATGACCCATACGTCCGGTTTCACGGCGTGGATACCGCTGCACTCTCAAGGGGAGACCCGTGAAGACCGGCTGCAGCTCGTGTTTGCGCAAGGTCTGGAGGCGGAACCCGGCACCCGGTACACGTACAGTGATCTGAATATGATCACACTCGGTGCAATCATTGAAAAACTGTCGGGCAAACGTCTCGACCAGTTCGTGAAGGAGCAGATCACAGGACCGCTCGGCATGAAAGACACGATGTACAATCCGCCCGCTTCGCTCAAACACCGGATTGCCGCGACGGAATATCAGCCGGAAATCGGCCGCGGACTCGTATGGGGAGAGGTGCATGACGAAAATGCATGGTCACTCGGCGGTGTTGCAGGACATGCCGGTGTCTTCTCGACAGCGAAGGACTTGGGGATTTTTGCCCACATGATTTTGAACGACGGCCGATACGGCGGCAAACGTATCTTGAAGCCGGCCACCGTGAAACTGCTTGGACAGAACCAGATCCCTGAATTCAAGGGGGATGACCACGGACTCGGCTGGGAACTGAACCAGGGCTGGTACATGGACGCGCTCGCAGGCCCGTCGACCGCGGGGCATACCGGGTTCACGGGGACGAGCATTGTGATCAGTCCGAAGAACAAGACGATTGCTGTGCTGCTGACGAATCGGGTTCACCCGACACGGAAGACCATTTCGCTGAACGGTGTGCGGCGTGAGTTCGTCCGTCACGCTGCGGATGCAATCCCGGCACCGATTCCGAGACGGGCGGATGCCTGGTTCGCAGGGTACGGTGATAAGCTGGACCGCACGCTGGTTGTGGAAACGCGGAAGAATGCACGCAAATTTACGTTCGGTACGTGGTACGAGCTTGAACAGGACTCCGATTTCGGCATCGTCGAAACGTCCGTGAATGGGACTGACTGGCAGGAAACGGGCATCCGGCTCACAGGGACGAATTCGAAATGGCGGCAGATGAAGGTTTCATTGCCCGAAGGGACGCAGTTCGTCCGGTTCCGCTATACGACCGATACACTGGTCAATGGCCGCGGCTGGTATGTCGGGGACTTCAGACTGGACGGCAGGACGGTGAAGCCTGCGAAGCAATCGTCTGGATGGGCACGACGAAATTATTAATAGGGAGAGATGGCGATGAGAAAACTGCGCAACTATCTGTTCGTTCCGCTGCTGGCGGGAATCCTGGTGCTGACCGCCGCAATGAGCGGGACGGCAGCCTATGCGAAACCGCACCGCACGCCGGGACATGACCTTGTACTGCTGCAGAACGTGCCCCAAGCGCAAGATGGTTTTGAGGATGGAACCCTGCAGCTGACACCGCTGCATGTGTATAAGGACGGGCATTTCGTTAAACCGTCAGCCCGCATGCAGTGGACATCGACGAACCGCCGTGTTGCATCCGTCAATCGTGACGGCGTCGTCAAAATGACCGGGAAACCCGGCGCTTCGACGATTCTTGTGAGGGAAGGCCGTCTGACGGACCGGATCCTCGTCATCGCAAAGCCGGTACGCAACTCAGACAAGCGCCACGGGAACTTCTCGATGTCGTACGAGGTGAAGAAGATGCACGGAAAACGCTATAATCTTGTGCCGAATGCAATCCGGGGCATGAGCTTGGAAGAAAAGGTCGGCCAGATGCTCATGCCTGATTTCCGGACAATGAATGGCAAACACATTACGGAACTGACGCCTGAAATCGAAGCGCTTGTGAAAAAGTATCATCTCGGCGGCGTCATCCTGTTCCGTGAGAATGTCGTGACGACGGAGCAGACAGCACGCCTGGTCGCCGATTACCAGAAGGCGTCCGAGAAATACGGTCTTCTCATGTCGATCGACCAGGAAGGAGGCATCGTGACGCGTCTCCAGTCGGGCACGGACATGCCTGGCAACATGGCGCTCGGTGCAGCGCGGAGTGAAGAACTGGCCCATCAGGTCGGACAGGCGATCGGCGAGGAACTGCACGCGCTCGGCATCAACATGAACTTCGCTCCATCGTTCGATATCAATAACAATCCGGACAACCCGGTCATCGGTGTCCGTTCATTCAGTGAGGATCCGGAACTGACGGCCAAGCTCGGGGTTGCTTACACGAACGGCCTTCAGGGCACCGGAACATCCGGGACGGCGAAGCACTTCCCGGGCCACGGGGATACGGCGGTCGACTCCCACCTCGGCCTTCCGGAAGTGCCGTACTATAAGGAACGGCTGAAACAGGTCGAACTGTATCCGTTCCAGCAGGCGATGGACGCAGGCGTCGATGCGATCATGACAGCGCATGTCACTTTCCCTAAGATCGATGACACGACTGTGATTTCGAAAAAGGACGGCACACCGATCACAGTGCCGGCAACTTTATCGCACAAAGTACTGACCGAACTCATGCGTGACGAAATGGGGTACGACGGGCTGATCACGACAGACGCGCTCAACATGAACGCGATCGCAGAGCATTTCGGACCTGTCGATGCGGTCATCCGTGCGGTACAGGCCGGGACGGATCTCGTGCTCATGCCGGTCGGACTGGAAAGTGTTGCGGACGGTCTGCTGGATGCTGTGCAGTCCGGTAAGATTTCAGAACAGCGAATCGAGCAGTCCATGGAACGGATCCTGTCCCTCAAGCTGAAACGGGGAATCGTGAAAGAGGAAGCGCCTGCACCGATTGAATCGGTGATTGCGAATGCGGAAAAGACAGTCGGTTCCGATGAACATAAGCAGGTCGAGCGGGACGTTGCGGAGAAATCCGTGACCCTCGTGAAGAATGACAACGTGCTGCCGCTGAACGCTGCGGCTGAAGACAAGATTGCCGTTGTCGGCAGTTCCTATATCGATGAACTGTTTACCGCTGTGAAAAAACGCCATGCAAACACGGTATTGATCAAAAAAGGCGAACCGCTGACAGATGAGGAGCTGGCGCAGCTCGACGGCGTATCCGCCATCATTGTCGGTACGACGACGTCAACAGTTGCGGGAAGGTCTCCATCACATCCGCAGATGCAGATGGTGAATGAATTGATCGGCAAAACGGACGTGCCTGTGATAGCGATCGGCGTGCGGAATCCGTACGACATCATGGCGTACCCGGAAGTCGACGTGTATCTTGCGCAATACAGTTTCCGCACAGCGAGTTTCGAAGCATCCGCATCCGCCATTTTCGGCGAAATCGCACCGCAGGGCAAACTGCCGGTGACGATCCCCGATCCGTCGGGCGGTACGCTGTATCCGTTCGGCCATGGACTGACGTATACCAACTAAGGGAGGTGGCACGATGAAGAAATGGATGATGATGGTGCTCACAGCGCTGCTGATCATGACGACGTGTACAGCCGTATTGGCGGACAACCACTATTGGAACGGTAGCAAGAAGCACGACAAAGGGCACGGCAAAGGGCAGCAGACGGTCACGGTCGGTGCGGAAGTGCTCATGCAGAAGGAGAAGAAGATGCTGAAAGGAAAGCGGGTCGGGCTGATCACAAATCCGACCGGCGTCGACCGCAATCTGAACAGTGTCGTCGACTTGCTGAACAATGATCCGGATATCGAGCTGAAAGCGCTCTATGGACCGGAGCATGGCGTCCGCGGCGATGCGCAGGCGGGGTCATACGTCGAATATTACATCGATGAAGTGACAGGCCTTCCGGTCTACAGCCTGTATGGCCAGACGCGGAAACCGACGCCTGAGATGCTCGACGGTATCGATGCGCTCGTGTTCGATATCCAGGATGTCGGCACGCGGTTCTATACGTACATCTACACGATGGCGCTGTCGATGGAAGCAGCAAAGGAGAAAGGGATTCCGTTCATCGTCCTCGACCGTCCGAATCCACTCGGCGGCGAGAAAGTCGAAGGGCCGGTGCTCGATCCGGAATTCGCCTCCTTCGTCGGTCAGTATCCGATTCCGCTGCGCCATGGCATGACAGTCGGAGAACTCGCGCAGCTGTTCAACAAAGAGTTCGGAATCGGCGCGGATTTGTCTGTCGTCAAGATGAAAGGCTGGAACCGGAAGGACTACTTCGATGAAACTGGGCTCCAGTTCGTCATGCCGTCCCCGAACATGCCGACATTGGATACGTCTCTCGTCTATCCAGGCGCGGCTCTGATAGAAGGAACGAACGTGTCGGAAGGCCGCGGAACGACAAAGCCGTTCGAACTGATCGGCGCACCGTTCGTCAGCAGCCCGCAGCTCGTCCATCAGCTGAACCAGCTGAACCTGCCGGGCGTGCAGTTCCGGGCAGCGTCGTTCACCCCGACGTTCTCGAAACACAGCGGCAAGCTGTCGCATGGCATCCAGATCCATATTACAGACAAGGAAAAGTATGATCCGGTTGTGACAGGCCTCCATATCGTGAAGACGCTGAAGGATCTGTATCCGGAGCAAGTCCAGCTGACATCGTTCTTCGACAAGCTGATCGGAAACGGCTGGGTCCGCGAAGGGATCGAGCAGGGCATGACGGTCGAGGAAATGCAGAAACGGTGGGAGAAGGATTTGAAGCAGTTCAAGAAAGTCCGGAAACAGTATCTGTTGTATTGAGAAAAGAATCGGAAATAAAGGGGAGGGTATCCGGCTTGCTCCGGATACCCTTTTCTGCTGCGCGTGCAACACCTCAGTGACGGATGGGTAACGTTCCGCATAACCTGGAAGGCGTACATCATAAGAAGGAAGGATGGGAAACAGTGTACTGGATTCCTTGTTATTGGGCTGTACCTTGCCATACACATACGATGTACCAAATGCCCCGTTATGCTGCAGAGAGCAGGACAGCTGAACCTGTGAGGAGGACTGCCGATTTTCCCGAAAGACGAAGTCGGGACCAGGGATCGGCTCCATATGTGTTCAATATCCAGGAGGCGACTGTGCAGAACAATACATTCCGTACAGCAATGTGGACAGGGGAACACTTGCAGGTGACCCTGATGTCCATCGGTCCAGGTGAGTCGGTCGGTTTGGAAGTGCATCCGCAGCTCGACCAGTTCCTGCGTGTGGAGGAAGGGCAGGGCACCGTCCATATGGGGAAGACGAGAGACTGCTTGGACTTCTGCCGGAATGTCGAAGATGATGATGCGATCCTGATACCTGGCGGGATGTGGCATAACCTTGTCAACACCGGGGCAGGACCTTTGAAGTTGTATTCGATCTATGCGCCGCCGAATCACCCGTTTGGAACGGTGCATGTGACAAAGGCTGAAGCGGATGCCGCTGAAGTTCATGCTGATCCGGTAGGTGCTGGCGGTGTGGAAGATGAAGTAAAATAAAAGGCTTGGCAGCTGCAGGGTAGCTGCCAAGCCTTTTTTCTGTTGTCAGACATTCCTGGCTCTACCGGGTTTTGAAAGTCAGCGCGTACCGATGATTTCACAATTATAGAACATGTTCATCTGTTTAATTGATAACTGTTATCAGTTACTGTATAGTAAGGCAATGAACCGACTAATTGGGGGAAGGGGATATGATGATGCAAATCTATTGGACAGCAATCAATGAAATCATAGAAGAGACGCCGGAGGTACGGACGTACATGCTCGATTGTCCGGAAGGGTTTGTATGGGAAGAGGGCTCCCATACGCATTTCGCACTGGAGGGGTTCAATGCAGGGGACAAGCCGAACCGCAGCCTGATCCGCCATATGTCCATTTCCACGCTGCCGCATGAAAACTCGATCGGCATCACGACACGTATCCGGGAACAGTGTTCCGAATTCAAGTCGATTTTACGGAATATGCAAGTCGGCCAGGAAGTGGCGATTTTCAAAACACATTCCAACGTTCCGCTGAAACGGGAAGGGAAGAATGTGTACCTTCTTTCGTCAGGGGTTGGATTGGCAACATTCCGGCCGCTTGTGCTGGAATTTCTGCAGAAGGAGGACGGCGTGAATCAGATCCATTCCTTGAATGTTGATTCGTCGGAAGACTTTTTATTCCCTTCTGTATTCACATCGGCTCCTGATAAGAAGTTCACCGCACAGTTCGTCGATAACCGCACGGAGTACTATGCGGAAGTTGAAAAACTCAAAGCGGACAGAGATGGACTGTTCTATGTTGTCGGCAGCGACGAATTCCTGGCACAGACAATCGGCGTGCTGCGCGGACAGGGTATCCAGCCGGAACAGATCATGCTCGATAAGCGGGAACAGCAGCTGGCTGAGTTTTTCCAAGCTGATAAGTTAGTGTGAAAGACTGACACGTACCTGTGAATGAAATAATTCGTTAATGTTCAAATGGTGATTTTGTAACGTGTAAGGAACAATAACGTTTCAATTGAAAAGGTGTCATTCCGATGAATGGGTCGGAGTGGCACCTTTTGCTGCAGGCTGGCGAGTTTTTCAGGAAGTAGGGCCCGCGTCTTTGGAACGGTTTTGCTTTGCAGTATTTTATGATTCGAAAACTTCGATATAATCGGTGTAAGAAAGGCAAGGGAGGGTGAAAGGTGAAAAAAGTGATATGGTTGCTTTTTTGTTCGTTTGTTGTGCTGGCGGGGTGTTCAGCCAAAGAGGAAACACCCAAGTCTGCTGAGGCTCAGACGACAGCGGAGAAGGAGCCGGCAAAACCGACTGAACAGGAAGAGTCCTCTGAAACAGCAGATTCCGGCTTCGAGCCAGCTGTGCCTGAGTATTACGAGCTGGAAGGCGTCGGCCGCGAACTGACAAGTGTGGAGAAGGAGCTTTTGCGGAAACCGGGCATTTACGCCGGAGACCGGTATGATGAACAGAAAGTGCAGGAAGCGCTCCGCCAGCTGCCGGGCGATCTGACGAAAGAAGAGTATCTGAACGAAATGCTGCATCTGCTCGGAGAAGATTATCAAGAGGGGATGAAGACGTATTTGACATTCGATCCGACAGTGAAAGTCGACTTGGAACGGCCGGATGGCAATGTGGAACAACCGAAATTGAAGAAGGCCCATTACGCGATTCTTATCGACGCGAGCGGCAGTATGAAGGCGACCGTGGCTGGTAAGACACGGATGGAGTCAGCAAAAGAAGCAGTGCTGGACTTCGCCAAGCAGATTCCGGAAGACGCGACCGTTTCCATGCGGGTGTACGGCCATAAAGGCTCCGGCAATCGGGCTGATAAAGAATTGTCCTGCACGAGCACCGAAAGCTTCTATAACGGAAAGTTCGAGGAGGGGGCTTTCCGGGAAGCGCTCAACAACGTAAAGCCTGCGGGATGGACGCCGATCGGACTCGTGCTCGATACGGTGAAGGAGGACATTCCGCCCGAAGTGGATGAGGCGGTCGTCTACGTCGTGAGCGACGGCATTGAAACGTGTGGCGGTGACCCGGTGAAGGCGGCATCCGGCCTCGTGGCTGGCAATATCCAGACTGTCGTCAACATTATCGGTTATGACGTCGATAACGAAGGGCAGACCCTGCTGAAGAAGGTGGCCGATGCAGGTAACGGAGAATTCATCTATGTCAATTCCGAAAAAGAGCTGAAGAGATATATGAAAGAGCAGTATGAGATTATCCAGCAGCAATGGTGGGAGTGGAAAGAGGCAGGCAAGGAAGACGCCTGGGCACAAAAAGAGGACCTGAAGGAGTTGGCTCGGACCACGAAAGAAACTCTTCAAGAACAGGTGATCCGTGAGAAAGAACGGCTGGTGGACGCCCGGCAATTTTTACGGGACACGTTTGATGACAACGATTCCATCATCGAACTATCGAATTATATAATCGATAAGAAGGTGAAAAAGTATAACTATGTCACCATGAAGGGGCAAGAGCTTTACAATGAAAGCATCAAGAATGGCCAAAAAGAGTATCATGATGTAATAAAAGAAGGCCAGAAGAATTATTATGAAACGATTCAAGAGAAAAACAAGCAGTGACCAGCAGACCTTCCGCAGACCGGGAAAGAACCGTGTTGCGGTGGGTTTTTTGGTGTTGGCTGGTGATACCTTCACTAGTGGAAGACTGATACGGATGCGTATAGTCTACAAAGATCACGGCAAGGAACCCCTATTATGATGAACACTGAAATGGCACCGCTGCTGCACTGCTTCCGAACCATGGGAACTAGGATTTTGGATTATGCGGCGTATCGATACATCGAATATTATCCAGAAAGAGACAGGTCTGCGATTTCGCCCTGTCTCTTTCTGATTTATTCATATCACCCCGGATTACCGCTTTCCGTGCACTGTCACTTTCACGGTTTCAGAATGACTTTGATGCACCCGTCTTCATGGCCGTGGAATTTCTGATATGCCTCTGCGGCTTCATCGAGCGGTACGATATGAGTGATGATATCAGTGGGATCGAATTGGCCGGATGCTACCTGGTCGAACAGCAGCTGCATGTTATGGACGACTGGCGCCTGTCCCATCTTCATCGTGACGTTCCGCTCCCAGATCTTGCCCAGCGGAAAGGCGTTGTAGAGGGAGCCATATACGCCGGTCAGCTGGATAGTGCCGAACTTCCGGACGGATTCCAGAGCGATTTCGATGGCATTCGTTGTCCCTCCCTGCAGCTTCAACTTCTGACCGACCTTTTCAAAGACGTTTTTCTTGCCGTCCATGCCGACGCAGTCGATGACGACATCCGCTCCGCCCTGCGTCAGCTCTTTCATATGGCCGCCGATTTCATCGATTTCCTCAAAATTGAAGGCTTCCACGTGGTTTGTCCGGACTGCGTGGGCCAGACGGTACGGTTCATGGTCGATGGCGAGCACCCGTTTCGCCCCTTTCTGCCAAGCGAACTTCTGAGCCAGCAGACCGACCGGACCGCAGCCGAGTATGAGAACCGTATCCCCCTGTTTGACTCCGGCGTGCTCGACACTCCAGTAGGCGGTCGGCATGATGTCGGACAGGAACAGCAGGGACTCATCCGGAAGTTCGCAGCTCTCCGGTACGACGAATGGGATGAAATTGCCGTATGGAACACGCAGATACTCTGCCTGGCCGCCGGGGTAGCCGCCGTAGCGCTCTGTGAACCCGAGGAATCCCCCTGTATCCACGTGGGGATTCGGATTGGAATTGTCGCATTGGCTCTCCATATCATGCCGGCAGAAGAAACACTCACCGCAGGAGATATTGAACGGGATAATGACCCGATCTCCCTTCTTCACTTTCACAACCCCCGAGCCGATCTCCTCCACGATGCCCATCGGTTCATGGCCGATGATGTAATCTTTTTGTGCCGGCAGTCCGCCGAGATAGATGTGCAGGTCGGACCCGCAAATGGCGGTCGACGTAATACGGACGATGATATCATCCGGCTTCTCGATTTTCGGGGCTTCAACCTTTTTCACTTGAATGTCTTTTGCGCCTTGAAATGTCACTGCTCTCATCTTGTCCCTCCTCATTTCCCTTATGATTGCCGCCCTCCCATGAACCATACATCCACTGAAGGGGGCATTGCCTGCTGCACGTGCGGATGCAGGCCGTCTGATAGGGCAAAGACGATGGGATAACCTGCAGGCAACCAGTTAAAACTTCCTGTTTTTCGGGCTTTTCAGCACGCTGCCGATCCAGTTCTTCTTCTTCAGATAGTAATAGAGCGCCCATGTGGACAGAAGGATGACGAGCAGGGAGGCGATATAGCCGTACCGCCATTTCAGTTCCGGCATGACGCTGAAGTTCATCCCCCACAGAGCGCCCCACGCCGCGACAGGAGTGAAGAGCATCGTGATGACGGTGAGTGTCTTGACGATTTCGTTGCCTCTGTGGGACGAGATGACCGACTCGAGGTCGATGAGCTTGCCGACTTCATCGTCATAGTCCCGGATGGTCTGCCGGCAGCGCCGGATGCGCAGGCAGGTCCGTTCGAAATGCGGGCCGTCCGCGATCTTTTTGCCGAATGCTTCCTGAGCGGCTTCCCGTATTTCGATAACAGGAATGATGAGATTTTTCCAGACGAGGATCTCGTGCCGGTTTTCCATGATTTCTTCGAAGACAGGTTCGTCATTCTTTTCCTTGATGCGCCAGAGGAGGGCGTGCATCCGGTCTTCGAATGACTCGATATCCATCAGGAAGACGGCGACGATTTCCCCGAGCAGTGCCATGAATCCTTCGATGGCGTTGTCTGCGCCGTTCACGCTTTTCAGGAGATGCTGCGCGGATAACTTCGGCGAGACGGCCGGCTCGATGCCGTACGTCAGCAGCAGACCCTGGGATACGTAAAAATGCAGGATAGTCTGGCGGTTCCGCTCTTCAAGGTTCTGGGAGTAGACGATCGATCCCCACATCGATTCGCTGCCGGGTTCGTCCGTCTCCATCTCAAGGTTGCTGTTTTGACCGCTGTATAACGATTGCGCCCAGCGTCTGCCTGCGGGAGACATGCCGGGAAGCTCGGCGATGTTCTGGGGAGACGCATTGTCCAGACGGTGCCATGTCCAGTTCTTGTGTTCAAAAGCAGGTTCAAGCATCGGTCTGCCCCCTTTTTTCCTACCTTGTCTATCCGCAACGGAATTTAAACATCGGCGGATGGAAAGGCTGAGCAAAACAGATGAATCGGAGGGACAGGCTTGGGGGATTTTCAGTTCATTATCTTATATGGCGTGATTGTCGGGCTTGTGATCGAGACGGCGGTCCAGCTGTTTGCCGCCACTGGACTGAAGAAGTCGATCGCACGGTTCCAGGTCATTTCGATGCTGACCGGGACCGGATTCACGACGGATGAATCGACGCTGATCATTGATCATCCGATCCGGCGCAGGCTCAGTGCCGCTGTCATCCTGTTCGGCTACTTTTCACTGGCCGTCATCATTTCAGCGATTGCGGCGCTGCTGCTGAATGACTTGAAAGTCCGGCTGCTGGTCGTGGTCATCGCGTTCCTGCTTTGTGTGATGGTCTTGCTGCGGATCCGGCGGGTGTTCCGGTTTCTGGAAAACCGGTTCGAATACTCGATGGACGAACGGTATGAGCTGGAGGATTGGCCGCTGAAGACAGCGCTCGAACTGGGCGAGGAGGATGATGTGGCACTGCTGGAGATCAAAGAAGACTGCGGATTCATCGGCGGGCCGTGCCAGCGCTTGCTGAGCGAAGATGACGACGTCCATGTCATCTTCATCCGGCGGGGAGACCGGATTTTGAGAAAAGGGGTCTTCGAAGAGTGTCTGCAGGAAGGGGACCAGGTGCTCGTCTTCGGTGACAAAGCGTGCATCCAGCGGGAATTCTCCGATCTGCTGGCGGAGGAGCCGGTGAGTCGAAGATAAAGCGGTTGTAATTGCGACTCAGCGTGGAAATCGGGCGCGAGTCGAAGATAGAGCAGTTCTAATTGCGACTCGCCGGGGAAATCGGGCGCGAGTCGAAGATAAAGCGGTTGTAATTGCGACTCAGCGTGGAAATCGGGCGTGAGTTGAAGATAGAGCGGTTGTAATTGCGACTCGCCGGGGAAATCGGGCGTGAGTCGAAGATAGAGCGGTTGTAATTGCGACTCAGCGTGGAAATCGGGCGCGAGTCGAAGGTAGAGCGGTCCCAATTGCGAGCCGGCAAGAAAACTGGCCGTGAGTCGCAGATAGAATCCTGCACAGGCAGGGCCAAGTATGTTATTCTGTAAAAAAGTGCAGTAAATTGAATCGTTTCATTAGTTTTCTAGGGTTCCGCATTCGTTCATGAAATGGACTGGTCCGAGAGAAAACCCATAGCCGTTCCGCTATGACACGGAGGGATAAAAGCCCGGGAGGTACTGATTCTCAGTATTCTTCCGGGCTTTTTCAATTGCGAACAACAGGGAAATCACATAGTGCGTGCGGCCGCCCGGTGTCCTTGGACTATCACCCAGCCTATACGAAAGGGGGACACTCCATATGGAAAACATCCAAGAAAACGAATCGAACAAGAAACCTATGAACGTCCTCCCTGTCATGGCCGCCCTGCTGATCAGCGGTTTCATGGGCATGCTCAGTGAGACGGCGCTCAATATGGCGCTCAGCCAGCTGATGAAGGAGTTTGGGATTTCGCCTTCCGCTGCCCAATGGCTGACGACTGGCTATCTGCTCGTTCTCGGTATCCTGATCCCGGTCTCCGGGCTGCTGATCAAGCGCTTTACGACCCGACGGCTGTTCATCACCAGTTTATGCTTTTCAATCACGGGATTGCTGGTAGCAGCGGTCTCCCCGACATTCGGGGTGCTGCTGAGCGGACGGATCATCCAGGCGATCGGGACAGGTCTCTTGGTGTCGCTGCTGTTCCATACAGTGCTGATCCTGTTTCCGCCCTGGAAACGCGGAACCGCCATGGGGATCGTCGGGTTGGTCATGATGTTCGCCCCGGCGATCGGTCCGATATCCGCAGGGCTGGTCATCGATTATCTGAACTGGCATATGATCTTTTGGTTCATCCTGCCGTTCATGGTATTTGCACTCCTGTTCGGCATCCTCTTCCTGCCGAATCTCACCACACCCGTCAAGCAGAAGATCGACATCCTATCGATTGTCCTGTCGACGATCGGTTTCGGCGGGATCGTGTTCGGCTTCAGTTTCGCAGGCGAAAGCGGCGGCTGGTCGAGTCCTGTCGTCCTGTCAGCACTGACGGCGGGCGCTGCTGCTATCGGTATGTATGCAGTTCGGCAGCTGACCATTCCGGAGCCTGTCCTCAATTTGAACGTATTCCGCCAACCGATGTTCATCCTCGGAATCGTCATCACCCTGTTCGCGAATATCATCATTTTCTCTGCCAATATTCTGCTGCCGCTGTATATGCAGACCGGTCTGGGCCTGGCGGCTTCCAGTGCGGGTCTGCTGCTGCTGCCGGGAGGTATCGTCAACGGGCTCATGTCCATGATCAGCGGCCGGATTTTCGATAAACACGGACCGCGCGCGCTGCTGATCACCGGCTTCGTGATGAGTACAGCTGCTGTCTGGTTTTTCTCGACGGTTACGTCCGCGACGAGCCCGTACCTGATCATCTTTTTCTTCATGCTCCTGATGGTGAGCATGTCCATGGTGACAACGCCGTCCCAGACGAATGGCATCAATCAGCTGAGCCCCGATCTGTATCCGGATGGCTCGGCAGTGGTCAATTCCATGATTCAGACGTCGGGTGCCATCGGGACAGCCCTCGCCATAAGTATCATGAATGCAACCCAGCGGCACTATCTAAGCGGAGCGGCTCATCCCGCTTCTGCGGGCGATCTGTCACAGGCCCTGATTTCAGGTGTCCAGAATGCATTTTCGTTCGCCCTGATCATTTCAGTGATCGGGTTCGTCTGCTCGCTGTTCGTGAGGCGGGTGATGGTGCGCTGATCGGCTGCAGGAACAGCATGCGCTGTTTGCTGGCCGCCCAGGAGATATGCAAAAAAGCCGATGGGAGATCCATCGGCTTTTTCGTATGCACGGGCTACCCAGCTTGGCAGGGAACGGCGGGCGGCACAAGAACCCCGCAACTGTCTGTCCAAGATTTGAAAGAGCGTTGTGCGTTATCGGTTGAACTTTACAGCGTAAGAACTTTGACGTGTAAGATTTACAACTTTGAGCTGTAAGCGTTGAGCTTTCAGTTCTCTTCAACTATTCATTAGGATTGTAAGTGTAAGTTGGCCGGTTTTGCTTATTGTCCCAAAGAAACTCCGGTAAACGAAGGGTCTTGTGGTTGCCGTTTTCAGGTATCCATGCAGGCCGGCGGATCAGATGGTGATCTGCGTGATGGCGTTCGACTCGGACAGGACAGCGTCGACGTCCGTCTTGAAGGCCGAAATCCGCTCTTCCAGTTCGTCGATCCGTTTGCTGAGATGCAGCGGGTCGATGAGCACAAATTCGTTTCGCGCCAGGAACGCCTTCGTATGCAGCTCGACTTCCTCTTTTTTGGCATTCTCTTTCTTGCCCAGGATTTCAGCCAAATACGCCTCGAGCCGATGCGGCAGCGTATCGTTCTCCATCGTGAGCCGATTCACAGCCTGACGCCGCTTCGCAGTCATCGCTGCCAGAAGGTCCTCCTCCAGCTGGATCGATGTCTTGCGTTCGATCGCTTTGGCGACCGTCATCGTTTCACCGCCGACTGTCACTTCCGTGGTGGCGTTCGACTGCACGATCGCTTCCTTCAGGCGGTTGCGCCGCTCGATGAGGGAGACAGCTTTGTCGAACCCGCCCTGCAGGGTCTTCTCGAATTCCTCGATCGGGAGTCCGTTCACCTTTTCAGCGGATTTCCGATCCGTTGCGATGAATTCCGCATCCCGGACCGCTTTTTCGATCCGGTCGTTCAATGTCTTCAGTTCTGCCAGTGCTCTGTGGACCGACATCATCTGGGGTGCCGTCATAGCTACTCCTCCAATCACGATAACAACTAGTTTACCAGTTGTTGTGGGAATTTGACAAATTGCAGCTGAAGATTCTCCCGAGGAAAAAGACAATATGATTTCATGGTACGATAGAGAAACGAAAATGGTATTGGTGATCCCGGTCGGTTCTCCGGATCACCTTCTGGAGGATTGTACATGAATGGGCTTACTCTGAAAAAACTGGTGCTCGGGCGACAGGCGGTCTGGCTGTACGCAGTGCTTGCGGTGCTGTTCGTCGGTTCGCTGTTTGCGGTGCACCATAACGAATCTCTGTACGACAGGCCGATCGGTCTGATCGTCAAGACGCACGACGCAGGTCGGGAAGCTGTCACGGACGAGCATGGCAACCGGGACACCCTCGTGACGCAGCAGCTCGTCGCAGAAGTGCGGAATGGTGAGCACAAGGGTGAGTGGATCGCATTGAAAAACATCTACTCCCACTCGGGCGTCTATGACCAGCAATATGAAGTCGGGAACCGGGTGTTCCTGACGATCGGCAAGGACCGGACGGCGGACGGGCTGCTGACCGGACAAGTGATCGATCTGAAACGGGATGGGTATGTCGTTCTCATCGCGTGGCTGTTCGTGCTCATTTTGCTTGCGATCGGCCGCCGGAAAGGGATGCTCGCCCTCGTCAGTTTTGCGGCGAATGTCCTCATCTTGACGGTGGCCCTGGAACTGTACACCGATCATTTCCCGAAAGGTCTGCTGATCATCGCCGGCGTCTGTGCTGTGCTGTTCACTGTCGTGTCGCTGCTGCTGGTGAGCGGATTCAATGAAAAGACCTATGCGGCCATCATCGCTACCTTGATCGCGACCGCGATATCGCTCGCTATCGCGGCCGCCGTCATCTGGCTGATGGACGGTAAGGGGCTCCGATATGAAGAGATGCAATTCCTGACACGTCCATATAGGACCGTATTCTTCGCAGGTCTGTTCATTGGCTCGCTCGGGGCGATCATGGATACGGCAATCACGATTTCGTCGTCGCTGTTCGCGCTGCAGCACCGTAATCCGGATATCCCGATGCATGAACTGAAGATGTCAGGACTGGATATCGGGAAAGACATCATGGGCACGATCACAAGCATCCTGTTCTTTGCGTATCTGACCGGTTCACTGCCGATGCTCCTGCTGTACTTGCGGAATGCATCCTCTCTGAGTTTCGCACTGCCGATGAACCTGTCGCTTGAAGTCGCACGGGCGCTGACTGGCGGCATCGGTATCGTCCTGTCCATTCCAATCACCCTTTACACGGTCCTGTACTTCATCCGAAGAAGGAGGGCGGCGCTGTGAATGTCATCATACTTCTTGGGGCGGTTCTGCTGCTGGTCATGGTGTGGGTCGGCGGATCGAGCGGATTGCGGTCGTTCTTCGCTCTGTTCCTGAATTTCGGCGTGCTGTTCTTCATGCTGTTCTTCATGACGAATCCGTCTGTCAATCCGATCATCATCACATTTATCGCAAGCATCCTCGTCTGCTGCATCGGCTTGTTTTACATCAATCAGGTGAACAGCAAAACGGTGATCGCATTCATCTCAACGATGCTCGTCATCAGTGTCCTGCTGCTGTTCATCGTCTACCTGTCAGAAGCGCTGATGATCCAGGGCTTCGGTGAGGAGGAGGCCGATTCCCTGAGTGGCTTCTCCTTATATGTCGGCGTCGACTTCGTGAAGATCGGAGCGTCCGTCGTGATCATCAGTACGATCGGAGCGATTCTCGACGTCGCGATTTCGATCACGTCGACCATGCAGGAGATGCACCGGCGCAATCCGCTCATGAGCCGCGATGAATTGGCGGCTTCCGGAATGGAAGTCGGCCGGGATATTCTTGGGACGGATACAAATACGCTATTCTTCGCGTTCTTTGGCGGCTATCTCGGCCTGCTCATCTGGTTCAAGGATCTGCAGTACAACCTCGGGGAGATCGTCAATGCGAAAGTGTTCAGCTCGGAGGTGCTGCTCGTCTTCAGCGCGGGGATCGGTGTCGCGCTCGTGATTCCGGTTTCGTCCTGGATGAGTGCTGCGTATCTCGTTAGGAAGTCCGGAAAGTGAACTCGTATTATGGAGCGGAACCCTGTGGCAGACCATTTGCCGCGGGGATTTCTATGTCTCGCCTTATTCACCGAATTGTATGGTAGGATGGAAGGAAACTGAGGGAATGGGGAACAGTATGTACAGAGATGAAGAATTGGTGATCCGGCCGATCGAGCAGCGGGATCTGCCGCGGTTATGGGAATTGATCTACAAAGAAGAATCGCCGGAGTGGAAGCAGTGGGATGCGCCTTACTTTCCTCATCATGCAAAGCCTCTCGGTGAATTCATGGAGACAGCACCCGGCTGGGTCGGCTGCGAGGAGATGTGGGTGATCGAGGCAGAGGGAGTCGTCTGGGGAATCGTGTCCTATTATTTTGAGGACACCACACAAATCTGGCTGGAGACAGGCATCGCCATCCATGAAGGAAGTAATTGGAACAAAGGAGTCGGAACGAGGGCATTGACGATGTGGATCGCTCATATTTTCACGACACTGCCGGTGCCTCGTGTAGGCCTGACGACATGGTCCGGCAATCACCGGATGATGCGGGTCGGCGAGAAACTCGGCATGCAGCTCGAAGGGCGCATGCGGAATGTCCGGTTCCATGACGGGGCCTATTATGATTCGATCCGGATGGGCATCCTGCGGGAAGAGTGGGAAGCCGACTCTACGGAACGTTTGTTGTGAAGAGGACTGTCTGCGGTGTACGATAAGTTCATCAGGAAGGGGACGATGAGAGATGGATATGGAAAAGACGGGCAGTATCATCCAGCAGATGCGCAGGGAAAAAGGATGGACACAGAAAGACCTGGCGGATCGGCTGCAGGTGTCCGACCGCACCGTCTCCAAGTGGGAGCGGGGTGCAGGATATCCGGACGTGTCCTTGCTGCCTGAGCTGTCCTTCCTTCTTGGTGTGCACATCGAAGACATTCTGGCCGGCGGATTGGACGCCGGTGATCTCACAGGAGGCAATATGAAAAAATCAAACTATTTTGTATGTCCGTCGTGCGGTAATATTTCCGTATGCACGGGCAGTGCATCGGTGGCATGCTGCGGCCGGAAACTGGATCCGCTGACAGCCGGGAAAGCGGCAGGAGAGCACATGATGATCTGTGAAAAGATCGACGGGGAGTTATATGTCTCCAGTAATCACCCTATGTACAAAGACCATTCGATTTCATTTGTCGCATTCGCGACAGGAGACCAGATCCAAGTGTTCAAACAGTATCCGGAATGGGCGCTGCAAGCCAGAATTGCAAACCGCCGGCACGGCATGTTATTGTCATTTTGTACAGAGCACGGTCTGTTTTACCAGAACGTTTAACAGGGAGAGAATCTGATGACGAAGCATAAGATCTATACGATGCCGGTTGCGGACGTGTATCCATTATATATCGCGAAAGCGGAGCGAAAAGGCCGGACGAAGGAAGAGGTCGATACGATCATCCACTGGCTGACGGGCTTCACGGAGGAAGGATTCAGCAAAGTGCTTGCAGACAAAACCGATTTCGAGACTTTCTTCGAACAAGCCCCTGCACTGAACCCGGCCCGGCGCCTCGTGAAAGGCGTCATCTGCGGAGTGCGTGTGGAAGACATCGAAGAACCGGTCATGCAGGAGATCCGCTATATGGATAAGCTGATCGATGAATTGGCGAAAGGCAAGAAGATGGAGAAGATACTGAGGGAAGCTTGAATGCTGCGGCTGAAGCTCCTGCAATCATAGGCGGTGAATGACCGGAATCAGTTAGGATTGCCGGAGTTTCCGGCCGCCTTTTTGCCGTGGGCGGACAGAGCGGTACCATTGGAGACAAAGGAAAAAGATAAGAATAGCGTCGATGGCATCGCCGCCATAATACATAACCAGTCCTCCGGCTTGGGCCTGTTCTGCCGGAACGCCGGCTGGCGGGTGTGCATAGATGAACTTCGACAGAATCGCATGACCTGCCAGAAAGACTAGCAGTACGGCTGAACGTAACTGATAGGAGTGCGGATGGGGAGACGGGTCGACATAGAGCATGGATACCGTGAACACATATCCCGCTGCGAATACATGGAAATGGATAAGCAAGTAAAGGGACGGGTATGTGTGCATCAGTGAATAAAGATCACTAGTATAGAGCAGCCACAGACCTCCCAAGTTGAGGATGGCTGCCGTGACAGGATGTGTCATCAGTCGGGAAAACCGGCATTTCAGCAGACGGGTGAGCCTGCGTGCCGCTTCCGTGGGAAGAGTCCGCAGCATGAGAGTCATGGGAGCCGCCAGCACAAGGAGCAAAGGAGATAGCATCCCCAGGAAGAGGTGGCCGACCATATGCGCAGTGAAGTCGGTATGAGCCCGGTCAGCGACAGGCCCTGCAACTGACAGCCATGCAAAAAGAACTCCTGCAATCCAGTAAATCACACGGGAGACCGGCCACCTCCTGTAATGTCGGCCCGTCTGTTTTGCGGCGACAATATAGAGAATGATGGCTGTTGCGAACAGCAGGGCCAGAAGAGGTTGAGAAAAGCCGCCCAGCGTAACAGCCGGATCGCCTGAAGCCGGAAGATGGTGAACAAGATGGTCATTCTTCATGGAGCGTGTCCTTTCGGGTGCGGTATGCCAGCAACAGACCAGCGACTATAAGAAGAACGGCAATCAGGTTCCATATCCAATCGTAGACGGCCAAGTTGTCGACATACCGGATTTGATGGAGGCGCATAAGTTTGTGCTGGACTGTGCCATCGTAGAGCTGAAACATCCCGCTTCCAAGAAGAACCCCGCTCCACCATCTGGGAAGACGGAGGGCGCTGCGCCGCCGCAGGTCGGCAAAGATGAAAAGTCCGCCAATCGTTGCAAACCAGCTGAACGCATGGAACAGCCCATCAGAGATCAAACCGACATCCGTGGTCGACTTATCGTAGAAATGATGCCAGCGCAGCAACTGGTGAAAAACGGTCTCATCGACAAAGGCGGCTGCTCCGACCCCGAACAGCAGACCGGACCACAGGTTGCGCGCAGCACACATGTCCCGTTGCCGGAGATTTTGAGGAAGACGGGTGTTTGAGTTATGGGATACCAAAGTGATCGCTCCTTCGTCATGCTTATCATTCCTTGCCAATATGCCCGGCTGGAAATATTTTAATCAACACGTGGATTCTGTGCATCGCTGGCTGGGGGTGGAGGATGCTCACTGTAAGCCGACAAGGCAGGATAACCAAAAAACCTCCGGTGAGCGCAGCCTTGAACCTTTTGAACAGGTGGTCAGGAAAAAGTGTGATAGCATGAGGAGGATGAATTCTAAAGCGAGGGAGGTGAGAGGATGTCTTCGGGAATTACAGCGCTGCTCATTCTGCTGGTGTTGTTCATCATGCTCAGAAACAAAGGGGACGGTGATATGAAGCCATTCACCTCCTTGGACCCCGAAGAGCGGAAACGGATCCAGGCGTATGCCCGGGAGACCCGCGAGACTGCCTCCGACATCGAGACAGTCAAAATTCTTCGGCAGGAGTTCGGGCTGACATTGCTGCAGGCAAAACAGGCGGTCGACTCGGTGAAGTGATAAAGTCGGTCATCTATTGAAAACAAGAACGCACAGCGGCCGCCGTGCGTTTTTTTTATGTGTTCCTGACAATGTTTACGTACAGGTTTTCTCCGGTTCCATTGGTTTTGCTGTGGATCGGGAGGCTGTCCGGCTGGTTCATCAAAATGGGGACAGGCCGGTCACTCTGCGTTCTTCCTGTGTATTGGATGAGGCCTGGCGAGGAAGGATTTGTGAAGTTATGAGCGCTGGAGGGTGGTTTATGAGCGGAATTCTGGTTTTATGAGCACTATTGCAAGTTTATGAGCGAAGGGAGAGCTTTTATGAGCACTTTGTGCAGTTTATGAGCGGAACGCCAAGGTTTATGAGCAAACTGATCCTTCCGGCTGGCAGAGGAACTCAGTACGGACCAGCTCATCAAAGTATGTAAGAAAAAAATCGTTGACAATCGTAATCATTACGGTTATCATCTAAAATCGTAGACATTGCAACTAAGGAGGTGTTCATAGTGAGAGTGAATATTACGCTGGCGTGCACGGAAACAGGGGACCGTAATTACATAACGACGAAAAACAAGAGGACGAATCCTGAGCGGATTGAGCTGAAGAAGTATTGTCCGCGACTCCGCCGGGTGACCTTGCACCGGGAGACTAAATAGGGAGAATGAAGATCTTTAGTACCGATTAAAAATTTTAACATTTTTTAAATCGTAATGATTACTATTTGTTGATTATCACTGCGAAAAAATTTAAGCAGGCATAACTAGCGGAAAGAGATAGGAGAGTTCG
The DNA here is from genome assembly GCF_030406775.1 of Sporosarcina trichiuri. Taxonomy (NCBI): domain Bacteria; kingdom Bacillati; phylum Bacillota; class Bacilli; order Caryophanales; family Caryophanaceae; genus Sporosarcina; species Sporosarcina trichiuri. The sequence continues at coordinate 112,453 of NZ_CP129119.1, forward strand.
ATGAATAAAGTATGGATAGCTTTGACACTTGCAGCAGGAGCGGTCTTCCTCGGAGGCTGCCAGCAGGACGTTGAGAAACAGAAAGCGGCGGTTGATGAAGGTCATGAAGCGAAACTGTCGATCGTGACGAGTTTTTATCCGATGTATGAGTTCACGAAAGAAGTGGTGGGGGACAATGCCGATGTCACGATGCTGATTCCGGCATCCGTGGAACCGCATGACTGGGAGCCGGCGGCGAAAGATCTGAAGGAGATCCAGGACGCAGACGCACTGGTCTATAACAATGAAAATATGGAAACGTGGATCCATGATATTGAGGGGGCGGTCGGATCCTCCGTCGAACTGATCGACGCTTCGGAAGGGATCGAGCTGCTGCCATTCACCGGGGAAGCGCACGAGCATGAGTATGACGATCATGATCACGATAGAGATGCCCGGGAACATGAGGGAGAAGATCATGATCACGGTAGTGATGAACACAGCCATGAAGGCGAAGGTCATGAGCATGGAGAGGAAGCCGGCGCCCATGAAGGTGAGGCGCACGACCATGAAGACGAAGATCATGAGCATGAAGGCCATCACCATGATTTCGATCCGCATCTCTGGCTGAGTCCTGCCCGGGCGATCACCGAAGTGGAAACGATCGCTGCCCGTCTCGGTGAAATTGATCCTGACCACAAAAGCGATTATGAGAAGAACAGAGATGAATTCGTGAAGAAATTGAAGGCGCTTGATAAGGAGTACCAAGAGACACTGTCTTCCGTCAGCAACAAAGAGATCATCACCCAGCACGCAGCTTTCGGGTACGTGGCAGCGGATTATGGTCTGACACAAGTTCCAATCGCCGGTCTGTCGCCTGACAATGAACCGAGTGCAAAAAAATTGAAAGAACTGAAAGAGTTCGCAGAGCATCATGATATCCATACGATCTTCTTCGAGGAGAACGCATCATCGAAAGTCGCGGAGACACTGGCCGCGGAGCTGCAGGCGAAGACCGCCGTCCTCCATACTCTGGAAGGGCTCAGTGAAGACGAACAGAACAGCGGAGCGACCTATATCAGTGTCATGTCAGACAACCTGCATGTGCTGGCGAAAGCTCTCCGATAAAGGATGATAGCAATGAGTACAGCAGCAATCGGGCTTCAGCACGTGACGTTCGGGTATACGTCGGAGCCTGTCATGGATAATCTTTCGTTTTCCATACCATCCGGACAGTTCACCGTCATCACGGGGGAGAATGGGGCCGCAAAGACGACAGCCCTCAAGCTGCTCGGCGGTCTTCTCGTGCCATGGAGCGGTTCCCGGTTCGGCATGCGCCAGTCAGCGGTCAGTTATCTGCCGCAGGATGCCGCGGCCATCGAACCGGACTTTCCGAGCACCGTCCGGGAGTTCGTCCTGTCGGGTGTCTGGGACCGAAAGAAATGGTTTCAGCGCATCCGGAAAGAAGACAAAGCCAAGGCCGCTGAAATGATCGGCCAATTCGGACTTTCGGAGCTGGCAGACCGGCCGATCGGCAGACTGTCAGGCGGTCAGCGGCAGAAAGCCTGCACAGCGAGGGCTTTCATGGCTGCGCCGTCGATCCTGCTGTTGGACGAACCAACCTCGGGAATGGATGAAAAGACACGGAAACAGTTCTATCAGGTGCTGAAAGCGATGACGCCTGCCGTCACCATCGTCATGATCACCCATCACCTGGATGAGCTGCAGCCGTACCTCGACCGGATCCTTCAGATGGAAGAAGGTACCTGTATATGTTCGAATTAGTGTTCATGCAGCGTGCGCTCGCCGCGAGTCTGCTGATCGCCCTGATCTCACCGTTGATCGGCGTGTTTCTGATCATGCGGAACCAATCGCTCATCGCCGATACACTGAGCCATATCGCACTGGCCGGCGTTGCGGTGGGGCTGCTGCTGGGCGACCGGCCGGGATGGATCAGCGGACTGGTTGTCGTGCTCGGCGCCTTGCTCATCGAATATTTGCGGACCCGATACCGGAGCTATTCGGATGTGTCCATCGCCATCATGATGGCGGCAGGGCTTTCCATCGCCCTGTGTCTGATGACTGTCATGCCGACCGGCACGAAGACGATGAACCAGTATTTGTTCGGTTCCATCGTCACAGTGACACAGGAGCAGCTCGTGACGCTGCTGATCATGTCCGGCGTCATCGGTTTGTATTTCCTTGTTGCGAAGAGATCCCTGTACAGGATGGTGCTGCACGAGGACATCGCGAGGGCAGCGGGGATCCGGACAAAATGGCTGTCCTTTTCGTTCAGTGCGGTCATCGGGCTGTTCATCTCCACGATGATTCCGATGACCGGCATGCTGCTCGTCTCAGCGATCATCATCTTGCCGAGTGCTGCGGCGATGCAGCTGACGAGCCGCTTCCGGCTGGTATTCGTCACTGCGGGCGTCTTGTCGATCCTCTGTTCGATCGCTGGGCTTGTAACCTCCTACACAGGCGGCACACCACCGGGCGCGAGTATCGCGTTGTGGATGGTGGCGGCGATCGCTCTCATCCTGCTTGGCAAGAAGAAGGTCAGGCGGCCGTCGATAGTGCGGTGATCACCCATGAAAAGCCCCGTTGGATCCTGCATTGTGCAGGCCGGCGGGGCTTTTCATATGGTATGCGGGTCTCGTCAGTAGACATATGGGAGTTCCGGCTGATCGATCACCTGATGGTCCGACATCTCAAGGAACGGGAGGGTCATGCCTTCATGCTGGACGGTCGTCAGTGTACCCGTGACATCGAGCCATTCATCTTCTGCAAAGGGGGCTGCGGGCGGTTCGGCTGACATGATACCGTACACTTCGGCATCCGCCACACAGCAGCTGATACCGAACCGTGCGATGACGAACCGGTTCTCCTGGAAGATCGGATCCTTGAAGACGAAGCCGGTCATCGACAGCTGTTTTCCTTCGAATGCGACTGGATCATCGTTCAGATAGAACATGACATCCATATAGTTTTCGTTCGTCATCTCGATCGTGTCCGCGTCCAGCAGTTCCTGCCGGAGAATGGCGAATTCACTCTCGTCATAGGCCGCTTCATATGGATCCGCAGCCGGATCTCCCGGCAGGACGTCTGCAGCGGGATCGACGGTTTGACCTGTGTCCGCTGCGATCCCTTCTCCATTCCCAGGAGCGCTTGCCGCGGACGGATACTGGAACCCTCGTTTCGCAGCGATAGAGCTGTCGAGGGAGACGGACGGGAACCAGAGACCTGTCAGGACAGGCAAGGCGAACAGCAGGTAGATGATCGCCGATTGAAGTGGTGCTGCAGACGGACCGTGTGAGAATCCGCAGTCACAGTATAACTCCTCCTCATCGGCAGACAGGCTCCTGATGAGCTGCATGATACCGAGGATCAGCAGAACGGCGAGTGCGATATACGAAAACTTCACCATTTTCGGCGCGATGTACAGCAGGATGTCCCCAGTGACGAGCAGCCGGAGCAGCAGGGCGAAGAATCCCAGTAAGAGAAGTCCGCGCAAGAGAGCGTGGATCCTGTAGTTCGATGCAGTTTCCATAGTTCACCTCACAAAAAGAAAGTCTGATACAGCAGAACGATCGTGTATACGATAACTGTCACGATCGCCATGAAGCCGATTACGAACTTGGCGCGAAAATAGCCGAACAGCATGATTGTACTTTTTATGTCGAGGATGGGCCCGTAGATCAGGAATGCGAGCAGGGACCCGGTCGTGAACGTCCCGGCAAACGAGGCGGCGACAAAGGCATCCGCTTCAGAGCAGAGCGACAGGACGAATCCGAATGCCATCATGAGCAGCGGCGAAAGATTGTCGTTCTGCGAGAGGGCGAGCAGCTCGCTCCGGTTGAAGAATGTCTGGACGGCACTTGCAACGAGCGCACCGATCAGCAGGAATTTCCCCATATCGAAAAATTCGTCACTCGCGTGGAACAGGACGGTGCGCCAGCTGTTCCTGCCGATGCCGTCTGCCCGTTCCGTTTGTCCGACCAATTCCTCCGCCGACCATTTCAGCTGGCTCCGGTCGCTGAAGAACGCATAGACGAGCAGACCGATCAGTGCCGCAACCACTGCGGCGATTCCCATGCGGGCGTAGGCGATCTCCGGTGCTTGCGGGAATGCGAAGTACGTCGAGGCGAACACGATCGGGTTCAGGATCGGCGCCCCGGCTAAGAAAATCATCCCGACGTGCAGCGGCATTCCTTTCTTCATGAGTCGCCGTACGACCGGGATGATGGCGCATTCGCACACCGGGAAGATCGCGGTCACGAGGACGGCGGGCACGATGGCGGCATAGGCGTTTTTCGGGATCGACCGCCGGACGGCATCTTCCGAGACGAACGTCTGGATCAGCGCCGACATGAAGACGCCGAGGAACACGAACGGCAGCGCTTCCAGCACGATGCCGAGGAATGTCGTGTTCATGAGCAGCAAGCTTTTCGGGATCGCTTCCTGTAATCCCGCACCTACAAAGAAATAGAGCAGGATGAGAAGGATGAGCGGGTACGTGAAGTAATTCAATTTTAAGGCCATAGGAGTCTCCTTGTCTTACTGGTGTATGAGTTTTTCATAGAATTCACGGATCTCCTGCCGATCGAGCGACGGTCCGATCAGGATGATGACCGGTTCCTTCCCACAGTCGGCCGGCAAGGGCGAGACAACCGCTTTCCCGCCCGACAGCTGGAGGCTGTAAGGGGCGGCTGCTCCGGAACTGCCGATAAGCGAGACAACCCCTTTTCCTCTGACGACATGGGCCGGCAGATGACGGCACCATACGAGGAGCTCTTTCTTCGTAACGATCGGGATATCCGTAAGGCGGATCGCCTGCAGTGTGCCGTGCCGGTGTGCCGTAGCAGAGTCAGATGACCTGGATTGTAAAACGGAATGGATACGTTTTTCAAAAAGGCGATCAATCGGGAAATCTGCTGCGGGTACATCGGCAAGGTTCTGTCCGCCTGGTGTCTTCGAAATCTTGCTGCGCACCTTTTTCAAATGGGAAGCCGAGACCAGGTCCGTCTTTGTCAGCAGCAGTAGGCTGCAGCACGCAAGCTGATCGGCAATCAGCCGGCGGACTTCGCCCGTGCTCGCAAACAGACTCTGGTATTCGAGGAACTGGGCGGCATCCGCGACGGTGATGACGGACATCAGTTCATACGTTGAGACATACGGCTCGCTGTACAGCACTTCCTGGATATCGATCGGGTTCGCGGCACCCGTCCCTTCGATGAACAGCACGTCGACCGGGCTGTCTGCAGACCGTGCGCTCACTTCTTCGAGCGTCTCCCGAAGATCATCCTGGATGGTGCAGCAGATGCATCCTTCGAGCAGTTCGTACATCGTGCCGGTTTCGAAAAGATGCCCTTCCACGTTCTCCTTGCCGAGTTCGTTCATGATGATGGCGGCCTCTTTGCCGGTTTCCTTGCAGTGGGCGAGCATCCTCATCAGCAGCGTCGTTTTTCCGCTGCCGAGGAAGCCGCTCAAGATGTAAACGGGTATTTTCGATTGTTGCATGTACAGATGCACTCCTATTCTACTATTGATGGTCAAACTGTCTGATTAGACAAACTATGCGAACGAGATGCTTCGGATGCCTGGCTGCCCGTTGTGTGAAGTTACGAGTTTAAACCTGAAGGCATGATCATTTCTGGCGTGAGTACGAGCGGAATTATTGGTTTATGATTACTTCTGTCACTTAAATAAGAGGAAATCCAGTTTTATGAGCACACTGCGTTACATGTCTGTTCGCCAGCTGCTGGACAGTGTTTCGGTTTATGTACATGAGACCTGCATGGCGACGGGAGAGAGCTACGCACAGACGGCATCAAAAAAACATCCGCAAAAACAGTTTACAAAAATAAGAGACATGTGTAAAGTGTAACCATTACGATTTATGAGGAGGAAGCATATTGGCTGAACAAATACCGGTGACTGTGCTGAGCGGCTACCTGGGGGCGGGAAAAACAACTGTGCTGAATCATCTGCTGGCAAACCGGCAGGGATTGAGGATCGCAGTCATCGTCAATGATACGAGTGAAGTGAATGTCGATTCCATGCTGGTGCAGCAAAACGGGTTTACCCGCACGGAAGAAAGTCTGTTGGAACTGTCGAACGGCTGCATCTGCTGTACTTTACGGGAAGATTTGATGATTGAAGTGAAGAAGCTTGCGGAAGCGGGCAGTCTGGATGCCATCGTGATTGAATCGACAGGCATATCCGAACCGATTCCTGTGGCACAGACCTTCACCTATGAGGATGAGCAGCTGGAAATCCGGCTTTCGGATTACTGCAGATTGGACAGTATGATCACTGTTGTGGATGCTTACCGGTTCTTTACGGACTATGAAAGCGGTGAATCGCTGCTGGACAGACAGCAAACGGCTGATGAGCAGGATAGCCGGGACGTTTCGGACCTGCTGATCGATCAGCTGGAGTTCGCCGACATACTCCTGGTGAATAAGTGGGATCTGATTGATGAAGACTATAAAAAACCGTTTCTTGCGTTCTTACGGAAAGTGAACCCGGAAGCTGAGATCATCCCGACGACATTCGGACAGACGGACCCCGACCGGCTGCTGAACAGGAGGCTGTTCGATTTTGAAAAGGCGAGCGGATCAGCGGGATGGCTGAAAGAGCTGAACGAGGAGCATGCGCCGGAAACCGAGGAATACGGGATTTCGTCGTTCGTCTACAGGCGTCGCAAGCCGTTCCATCCGCAGCGTTTCCATGACTGGCTATTGAAGTTCCCGGGTGAGATCATACGCTCCAAAGGGCTGTTCTGGCTTGCGACCCGTCAAGAAATGGCAGGTCTTCTGTCGCAAGCGGGCGCTTCCATCGTATTCCAGGGCGCCGGCCAGTGGGTGGCGGCTATGCCGGAAGAGGAGCGCCAGGCCGCCATCCTCGATGATCCCGGTCTTGCAGAGCGCTGGCACGAGGAGCATGGCGACCGGCAGACAGAGTTGGTATTCATCGGTCTGGATATGGACCGTGCATCGATCGAACGGTCGCTCGATGACTGTCTCGCAACGGAGGAGGAGATGGCCGCAGGATGGAACGGAACGCAGGACCCCCTACCTCAATTCGTATGAATGGGTGTAAACAGGTAACTTGGAACAATTGAATAGCGGTGACCGTTCCGGTTGACAGTACGGGGCAGGTGAGGTAAAGTTGCACGAAGGAAACAAAAGTTGCGTAAGGGAAACTTACGATTTCTCTGCGCTTTCCTTTCAATCATTACTCATTCCTCTTTCCTGCAGAAAAGGGATTTGTAAGCGAAAACCCCCTCCGGACTGGTGAACCGGAGGGGGTTTTGTCAGGTTATGATCGGACGCGCAGCCTTCCGCTGGACCAGCCAGACGCCGAGGAATACGACGAATTCGGAAGCCGGGATGGCCAGCCAGATGCCAGTGACGCCGAACAGCGGCGGCAGGATGGCGAGGAACAGCAGCATGATGAGGATTTCACGTGACGCCGTGATCCAGGTTGCCATCCGGACATTCCCCGTCGATTGGTAATACGTCATCATGACGAAATTCATGCCGGTGAACAGGTAGGCGAGGAAGAACAGGTGGATGCCTGAAACGGCCAGACTGCGGACGGCCGGACTGAAGTCGCCGAACAGCGAGACGAGCGTGCCTGCGGCGAACTGACCGGCCAGAAGTGCGGCAATTCCCAATCCAAGGGCAGTGCCCATCGCCAGCTGCATCGTCTTGCGGATCCGCCTGCTGTTTTTGGCGCCCCGGTAATAGCTGATGAGCGGCTGCACGGCACTGCCGAGTCCGAGGAACAGCATGAGCAGCACGTTATGGACGTAATTCAGGATGGCGAAGGCGGCGACCCCGTCCGTTCCTGCAGTACGTTCAAATGCGATATTATGGGAAATCGTAAACACCGAGATGCCGACCTCCGACAGGAAACTCGGGAAACCGATCAGGACGATGGCTGCAAACAGGCGGCGGTCGAATGTGAATCGGTTCCATTTCAGGTTGTTGGTCTTTTTGAAAAAATGCAGGGACATGATCAGGATGCCTAATGCAGAAGCGAGGATGGTCGCAAATGCTGCACCCTGCACCCCGAAATCATAGACGAACAGGAACAGGTAGTTCAGCACGATGTTGAGCACGGATGTTGCAATAAGCGCGCTCATGGCAAGTGTCGGACCGCCGTCATTGCGGATGAAAATGCTTAGCATATTCTCTGCGGTCAGAATGACGCCGAAGATCAGTATGACATATAAGTAATCACTGACAAACGGCAGGGTCTTTGCATTCGCCCCGAGGAGATAGGCGAGCGGTGTCCGGGCTGCATAGGCGATGACGCCGATGATGATCGTGATCAGGATGATCGAAACGAGCGCATGGCTGAAAATACGGCGGCCTTCCTCAGGGTCCTTGCCGCCCATGGCGCTGGAATACTTCGTTGCTGCACCGATGCCGATCCATAAAGAGACCGCGACGAATATGGAATAGACAGGGGCTGCAATACCGACACCGGCGAGCGCCGCTGCACCGAGCCGGTTGCCGACCATGATCCCGTCGGCTACGATATTGACGGCCATGAGCAGCATCCCGATCATCGAGGGGATGAGATAACGGAGGAAGATCCGGCCGACTGGCGCGGTATCCAAGTCATTCAGCTGAGCCGATGATGTCTTCACAGCGCTCACCCCCTTCAAGCAGGATCATTGCGTGCGGTATTGCGTACCTCATAATTCCATCTCTCTTTCAAAGTAGTTGTATAACAAGGAAACTATTTTTGTTTTTACAGTTTACACAGGCCAAATGAAAAACCGTGCGTGCACAACGGTTTTTCAGCGGTCCGGCTGGCGGGCAATGCCGTATAAGAGGACATCGACGATTTCCTCGAGCGCTTCCTGTGAGGAGATATGATTCCTCAGGAAGAAGTTTTTATCCAAGGTGGCGTTGGCCGCTTCGATGATCAGCTTCATGAGAAGGGGAACATTCCGGTCGGCGATCAGTCCCTCCGCAATCCCCTGGCGGATGAGTTCTTCGACTTCGTCCCACTCATTCAGGGCAGCATCGACCCGGTGCCATTGATCCGGGAATGATTTTTTCATCTGCTCGAGGATCTGCCGCGTGTAAAATTCGTTATACGTCGGCACAACGGTGATGGCGCTGCGGATTTTCTCCAATAAAGGAAGGGAGTCATCTGCCAGGATGGCGGCGGTCTTCTCATCGAACTCGCGGAGCGTCGTATCGATGATTGCATCGAGGATCTCCCCTTTGGATGAAAAATGCTCATAGAGCGTGCGCTTGCTGATCCCCAGCCGTTTCGCCAGATCGTCCATCGTGAATTTCATGCTCGTCTCCTGCACTTCTTCCAAAAAAGCTTTCATGATCCGCTCTTTCATCCGGCAGCCCCCTTGAGTGTAAACTTTGTAAACCAAAATAGTTTCCTTTGTATATTGTACAGTATACAGGGGAGCCATCACGAACGCAACTGGGCGGCTGGCGGAACTTGTGGATCGGATGATGTGCGGGCCGAGCAGGAACACGCGCGCAATGCGTCTCCTCTGCAAGCGGATGACGACATACGCTACAATAACAGCTGGCGAAAAGCGTCATTGGAAGGGGGATGGCAGGTATGCCCGAGGCGATCATCATAAGCATCGTACTGCCGTTCGTCCTGTTCGGCATATCTATAGGAAGAAGGAGAGCTCCGGCCTTTCTGCTTGGTGTTTTGACCTACGTACTGGGACTGCTGGTGATCCGTCTGCATCTGCCGGATCATCTTCTCGGCCGGAGCCGGATGCTGGAAATCTGGCAGATGCGGCACCCTGCCGTCTTCTCGGTCCTCATAGGATCAGCAGGCGCTGCTGCGGGAGAATTACTGCGTTTGTTGGTCATGTTCATCCTGCTGAAGCGGAAGACATGGCAGTCGGCCGTCTTCTTCGGTGCAGGACAGGGAAGTGCGGAAGTCCTGGTGCTGGTCGGGGTGCCAGCGGTTGGTGCTCTTGTCAGCCCGTCCATTCCGCAGCATCCGGACGTCTATGCAGCCGTCTCCATCGAACAGCTGTGCATCATGATGATGCAGATCGGACTCTCTGTACTTATGCTGCAGTGCATTCGACGGCGGGACTGGCGGTACTTGGCCGCTGCAGTAGTCAGTCATACTGCGATCGTGACAACGGTCGGTTTCCTTCCGTTCATCATGCATCCGGCACATCAGCTGGCAGCCATCCTGACGGTGTTCATAGCTGGCGGTCTGCTCTTGGCCGGCTATGCGGTAGTCTCTAAGAAAAAGATAGACACATCGAACAGGGATTGGTTTTAACGCTGAACAGCCATATTTTTTACGTATAATAGGTTTCATAGCTGCCAGCAACTATAGAGAACCCCATCACAGGCACATGCATCCAGGCATGTGCCTGTTTGCCGTTCATTCAACAGCCGCCCCTGGTCAGCTGTTGAAAAAAATAATATCCTTCAAATTAAAATATTTCCTTGAATTTATTTGTTTATCCGAAATAGTTTGAGGGAAACAGGTAATCGATTACTGTTGGAAAACGTTTCTAATGACCATTGGAAAAGCAACAGTTGTACGGAAGTCTATCAACTCACAGGAGGATGAGTGGAAATGGCTAAACAAGACAACAATGGTATGGATCCTAAGGACAAACAGCTGGAACAGTACCGAAAACAGAATACCGGACCGGACAAACCGATGACCGACGAAAGCGGCATGAAGACTGCGAACGACCAGAAGACTCTTCGTGCAGGGAAGCGGGGCCCGCTGCTGATGCAGGATTTCCACTTCTATAAGAAGCAGTCCCATTTTAACCGGGAACGGATTCCTGAAAAAGTTGTCCATGCCCGCGGATTCGGCGTCTATGGCGACTTTGAACTGTACGAGTCGATGGAAGACTATACGATGGCGAAATTCCTGCAGGGGAAAGGGAAGAAGACGCCCGTATTCGTCCGTTTCTCGAACTTCGTCGGCAATAGGGGGTCGAAGGACACGGCCGTGGATATCCGCGGATTTGCAGTGAAATTCTATACGGAGGAAGGGAACTATGATTCGCTGGCCCTCCAGTTCCCTGTGTTCCTGCTCGCGGACGCTATGAAATTCATGGACGTGACACACGCGGCGAAACCGAACCCGAAAACGCATATTCCGCAGGCGACGGTGGCTCATGACAGCTTCTGGGATTATGTGGTGAACAATCCGGAGGCTGCTCATATGGTGATGTGGCTGATGTCCATGCGCGGCAGACCGAGAAGCTGGCGGATGATGGAGGGCTATCCCGTCAATACGTTCCGGTTCGTGAATAAGGAGGGCGAGTCGACATTCTTCCGGCTCGTCTGGAAACCGATCCTCGGTGTCCATTCCCTCATGCTGGATGAAGCCAATGCGATCGGCGGCGTGGATCCCGATTTCCATCGGCGCGACATCGTCCAGGCGATCGAGAACGGGGCGTATCCTGAATACGAACTCGGTGTCCAGATGATCGCTGAAGAGGACGAATTCAAGTATGACTTCGATATTCTGGATGACACGAAACTATGGCCGGAAGAACTCATCCCGCCGAAGTTCGTCGGTAAAATGACTTTGAACCGCCTCATGGACAATTTCTTCGCTGAAGAAGAACAGTCCGCCTTCAATCCGAGCAACCTTGTGCCGGGTATTGAATTTTCAAATGATCCGGTTCTCCAGGGACGTTCATTCGCCTATCGGGATACGGAACTCTACCGACAGAACACTGCAAACTACGAGGAATTGCCGGTGAACCGTCCGATCGCCGATGTGCAGAACAACTTCCGGGACAGCTACTCGAAGTATGATATCGAAACGGACACCGTCCACTACCATAACAATTCACTGGCGGATAACACACCGTCGGAAACAGCGCCGGAAGAAGGCGGGTACGAGAATTACCCAGGGAAGGTCGAAGGCCATGTGACACGGGAGCACCCGAGTGATTCATTCCAGGATTATTATTCACAGGCAAGGATCTTCTGGAACAGCCTGTCCATACCTGAAAAACAGGATTTAGTGGAATCGTTCAGTTTCCACATCGGAGCGGTCAAAGACAAACAATTGCGTCAGCGGAACGTTGAATTCTGGGCGAATGTCGATACGGAAATGGCCACCTTGATCGCTGGGAATATCGGGGTGGAACCGCCCAAAACCAAGAACGTCGACGTGGATACCCAATATGCTTCACTGAGCCAGCTGAATTCACCGCACTCTGCCAAGACCATGAAAGTGGGAGTCCTTGTTGGAGAAGGCTTCAATGGAAGAGAAGTGAAAAAAACACTGGAAGCTTTCATGGAAAACGGCATCCTGTTTGAAACTATTTCCGAAAAACAGGGTATGCTGAAAGCGGACGACGGAACCGAACTGGAAGTGCTCAAATCATTCATCGCCGTCCACCCTGCTCTCTATGATGCCATCTATGTGGTCGGAGGCAAATCACCGATGCAGATGAAATTCGACTCCGATGTCATGGATTATGTCCGAGTGCACTACTCGCACAAGAAGCCGATCGGAGTTGCAGCAGGAGCTGAACAGTACGTCGCAATGAGTGAGATGAACAACATGGAAGGCGTTGTCTATGCGAAGGACAGCGGGGCATTCACGGACCAGTTCGTCGAAGCGATTGCACAGCAGCGCTTCTGGAACCGGAAATGAGTGTGAACTGACCCTGACAGGGCAGGCAATTGTGAATTGCACTTGCCTGCCCTGTTTTCCTGTAAAGAACAGAAAAGGGAGGACGCGAAATGCCGTTGAACGTCACACAGAAACTGATTGAAAATCATTTAGTGTCGGGAGAGATGACACCCGGCAGTGAAATCGGTCTGAAGATCGACCAGACACTGACGCAGGATGCCACCGGGACGATGGTCATGCTGGAACTGGAAGCGATGGGTGTCAAACGAGCACAGACGGAAGCGTCCGCACAATATGTGGATCACAATGTCATCCAGGTCGACAACAAGAATGCGGATGATCACCTGTTCCTGCAAAGTGCTACACAGCGCTTCGGACTCTATTACAGCAGACCTGGAAATGGGGTCAGCCATCCCGTCCATATGCAGAGACTTGCTGTGCCTGGGAAAACACTGCTTGGCTCGGACAGCCATACGTGCGCGAATGGCTGCATGGGGATGCTTGCGATGGGAGCCGGCGGTCTCGACGTGGCGCTGGCGATTGCAGGCAATCCGATATACATCAAGATGCCGCAAATATGGGGAGTCCGTCTGTCCGGACAGCTGCCGGATTGGGTGAGTGCGAAGGATGTGATCCTGGAGATGCTCCGGCGCCATGGCGTGAAAGGCGGCGTGGGCAAGATCATTGAATATTACGGCCCTGGACTCGAACATCTGAGTGCCATGGACCGCCACGTCATCGCCAACATGGGGGCGGAGCTCGGTGCAACAGCGACAGTGTTCCCGTCTGATGAGGAAATCCGGCATTTCCTCAAGACACAGGGCCGTGAACAGGACTGGACAGAATTGAAGGCGGATGAAGGAGCAGAGTACGATCTGTACGAAGAGATCGATCTGTCGGCATTGGAGCCCCTGGTTGCGAAACCGTCCAGTCCCGGGAATGTCGTGCCGGTGACGGAAGTCGCGGGGACACCGATCTACCAGTCATACATCGGATCTTCCGCCAATCCGGGGTATCGCGATTTTGCAGTCGTCGCTGAAATCGTCAAAGGGAAGCGTGCGAAAGAAGGCGTATCCTTTGATATCAACCCTACATCCCGGCAGCTGCTGACGGATCTGGTGAAGGAAGGGCATATCGCTTCGCTTCTGCAGGCGGACGCCCGGCTGCATCAGGCAGGCTGCAACGGCTGTATCGGCATGGGACAGGCACCTGCTACAGGGCGCAACAGCTTGCGGACAACCCCGCGCAACTTCCCGGGACGTTCCGGGACACTGGAGGACAGTGTCTTTCTCTGCAGTCCTGAAACCGCTGCGGCGTCTGTCCTGACCGGGGTGATCACAGACCCGCGGACCCTTGACATGCCATATCCGCGGGTCAAGGATCCGGAAGAGCCGACAGTGGACACCAAACTGCTGTCAGAGCCTCTGCCTTACGAGGAAGCGCGGAATGTAGAACTCTACAAAGGCCCGAATATCGCGCTGATTCCGGACATGGATCCTCTGCATGATTACATGGAACTCCCCGTATTGCTCAAGATGGGTGACAATATTTCCACCGACGAAATCCTGGCAGGCGGTGCCCGGGTGCTGCCGTTCCGGAGCAACTTGCCGGAAATCAGCAAGTTCACATTTGAAAACGTGGATCGCACTTATTATTCCCGTGCCAAAGGGACACCGAATGGTCATACGATTATTGCCGGGTACAACTATGGACAAGGGTCGAGCCGTGAACATGCTGCGCTGGCCCCCCGCTATCTCGGGTTGAGGGTGGCGCTGGCCAAAGACTTTGCCCGCATCCACTGGCAGAACCTAGTTAACTTTGGTGTCCTGCCGCTCACTTTCAGTGACCCGGCGGATTACGACCTCCTGAGTGACGGAGATGTACTGCTGATGACGGACGTGAGGGAAAATGTCAAATCAGGCAAGCCATTCACGGTGAGCATCCAAGGAAGCAGCCGCAAAATCCGTGTTGAGCATGCGCTGTCCGGCCGGCAGATCGACGTCATGCTGGAAGGCGGGATGATCAACTGGGCGAAAGCGCGTCAGAACAAAATCGAGGCATAAGGAGGATGGACGAATGATCGACCGTGAGATGACATGTAAAGCATGTGAAGGAACCGGGCTGCTGGCGGACGATGAAGGCTGGCAGTATGGATGCTCGATTTGTGAAGGGAACGGGTATCTCGGGAGACGTACCGGCAGCGACGGCAGCGTACCTCGTGAGACGGACAGCAATAACAGGCTCCTTGACTGAGTTGTGGCAATAACCTGATACTTAGACAAGCCGCTCTTCCTGTTTCAGGAGGGGCTCTATCCCAGTAGAAACATGCTGTGCGGAAAAAGACAGAGGCAGGCGTCTAATACTGAACAGAGCGTTCGGGTGAATGGTTCCCTCACAACAAGAAAGCACCGTGTCCGGTTTTGGACACGGTGCTTTCTTGTCATATCAGACGTTCTGGGAACGAAGCCAGTCGATAGCGACTTGTGCGTGCAGGGCGGCCCCGTATTTGAAGATGCTTTCATCCTGGCTCATGCGCGGATTGTGGACAGGCGGATTGCCTTCTTTCCCGGTCCCCAGGATGACGAACGCCGAAGGGACCGCCTGTGAAATGTATGGAAAATCTTCAGACCCATTAATAGCTCCGAGGTCGACGATATTTCCCTCTCCCATGACATCCGCAAGCGAGCCGCTGATCGAATCGACAAACGCAGGGTCATTGTAGGTGGTCGGCGTGTGGAAATCGGTGATCGTATAAGTGCCACGCCAAGCTTTAACGGTATGGTCGATCATTTCAGGGATCCGCTGGCACAGATGATCGCGCGTTGTCTGATCGAAGCTGCGCATATTGCCGCTCAAGACCGCCTTGTCCGGAATGACATTCGTGACAGTTCCGCCACTCATGGAGCCGACGGAGAACGTGACGTTCTGCTTCGGATCGGCCTCACGCGTAAGCAGCAGGTTCAGGCTTGTGTAAAGCTGGGTCATGATCATGTTGGCATCGACCGTCTTATGCGGCTGGGAACTGTGCCCGCCGTTGCCCTGGATGTCCACGATATACGTATCCATTGCCTGGGTGATCGTCCCTTTGGTGACGGACAGCGTGCCGGCCTCCTGGTGGGGCATGATGTGGATGCCGAACGCCGCGTCCACTTTCGGGTTCTCGAGCGCTCTGTCGTCGATCACCAGCTTGGAGCCGTAGCCCCACTCTTCTCCCGGCTGGAAGAACAGTTTGACGGTCCCCTGCAGTTCGGACTCCCTTTCTTTCAGGACAGCCGCCGCTCCAAGGAGCATCGCCGTATGGGAATCATGACCGCACGCATGCATCTTGCCGGCAGCCGCCGACTTGAAAGCCGAGTCCGTCTCTTCCTCGATCGGCAGTGCATCCATATCGGCGCGGAGCAGGATGCACGGCGAGCCGCTTCCGATTTCCGCCAAGATACCGGTGCAGTCGGTCTGTTCCGGGAACCCGGCCCGGGCAAATTTCTGACGGATTTCCTCCGGCAGAGTGCCGCATTGTCTGTATGCAATGCCGAGATCATCGAGCCGATTCTGGACATAGTCCCGGGTGTTCGGCAGGTCGAAGCCTAATTCGGGATGCTGGTGAAGATGGCGCCGGTCTTTGATGATCTGACCTTCTAATTGTGTAATTTCTTTGAAAATTGAAGACATATCAATCTCTCCTTTTGTTCGGTTAGCTTGGTCCGAGTCCGATGTACTGCGCGATCACAATCAGGAGGAACGCCGCAAAGTGCAGGATGAGGAACAATTTCCACGAGAACTTGACCCAGTCAGCGTAGTTCACATTCGACATGCCGAGCGCAGCCATCAGGCCCCCCGATGTGGGCCACAAGTAGTTCGTGAACCCGTCCCCGAATTGGTAGACAAGAACCATGACTTGCTGGTTTATGCCCAGTATTTTCCCCAGTGGCCCCATGATCGGCATGAGAATGACCGCTTTCCCGCTTCCTGAGACGACGAAGAAATTGAAGAAGATGACGACCAGGAACAGGGCGAGCAACGTGATGATCGAGCCTGTATTGCTCAGCAGGCCTGCGAGTGCATGGACTGCTGTATCGATGATTTCAGCCTGGGTCATGAGGATCATGACCGATCGGGCGAACCCGATGGCAAGTGCGGTCGGCAGCAGTCGTGAAGCCCCGATACCGAAGTCGGCTGCTGCTTCACTCGGCTTCATCCTCAGGATGATGACGAGGAACAGCGCATAGATGGCATAGACTGCAGATAGTTCAGGCATCGCCCAGCCGAGTTTGATAGCCCCGTATGCACTGCCGACAAGGACACCGATGAGGCCGAGGAGCGCAATCTTGCGGGGGAGGGTGAACGGCTCTTCTTCGAATTCAGCCGATTTTGCCTCCTCCAGTTGTACCGCATACTCATCCGCGACGATGCTTTTGTCAGGATGGATTTTCGTCTTGTTGGCATACCGCAGTATGTAGATGACTGAGATGGCGACGAAGATGACAAGGGCGATAATACGGAACAGCAGACCTGAGTAGATCGGCAGTCCGACAATCGACTGGCTGCCCCCTGTTGTATAGAAGTTGACCGCACCTGCCGTGAAGCCGAAGGCAAGACCGACTGTGGAGGTTGCAAACGCGGTGATCCGGTCATAGCCCATTCCCATGACGACTGCCATGGCGAGCGGGATGAACGGGATGCCGCCTTCCCCGAAGCCGATCGTCCCCATGACCGCGAATACAGTAAGCAAAGCGACGATGATCAGTTTTTCTTTGCCCTGTGCGACTCTCAGCAGCTTGTGGATGCCGGCCGCGA
The DNA here is from genome assembly GCF_030406775.1 of Sporosarcina trichiuri. Taxonomy (NCBI): domain Bacteria; kingdom Bacillati; phylum Bacillota; class Bacilli; order Caryophanales; family Caryophanaceae; genus Sporosarcina; species Sporosarcina trichiuri. Next base: position 129,862 of record NZ_CP129119.1, read on the forward strand.
TTGCTCCTGATTTCTCCAGAAGATACAGCGCGCCGCTTGCGAACAGCAGCATGACGATGATATCCGCAGACTGTACCACCCCATTGTGGAGTGCGGTGAAAAAGTCGAGGAAACCGATCGGCTTCTGCTGATCCACATAATGGAAGACATCCGTGTTCAGTGTCTGGACACCGGTCTCCGGATCCGTCGTCCGCTCATATTGCCCGCTCGGCACAACCCAAGACAGGACGACGACAAGCAGCATGACAAGCAGGAACATAATATAGACGTGCGGGAAGTTGAACCCTTTCCGCTCTTTCTTTGGCTGTGACATCTCTTTTCCCCAAAACCCTTTTTGATAGATCGGTTATTGTGCAAGTACCCCTTTGAACAGCTGGACACCGGTCTCGATCAATTTGTCACGGAAGTCATATTCGCTCGTATGGACATTCGGATACTCCTCCCCATTGCCGACGAAGCAATAGGCGCCTTTCGTTCGTTTGGACAGATGGCCGAAGTCTTCGGAACCTCTGTAGGCTTCCGGCAGCTCAAGGATTTCCAGCCCCCCGGCCTTGGCGCTTTCCCGGAATTTGTCCGAGCACTCTTTGGCATTCGCCGTTTCCGGGAATTCGTCCTGGTATTCGAATGACACCGCAAGTCCATGCTCTTCCGCCTGGTGGTTTGCACAATCTTCCAGGTTGCTCTGCAGACGGTCGAGTTCCTTTTCATACAGCGCACGGATCGTCATTCGGAGCGTCCCCTTGGAAGCGGACATGCCGAACGCCTTCTCGCCGGCATCGATCTGTACAACTGTGCAGAGTACAAGTCCTTCGTTCTGTTCAGGTGACGTAAAGTCTTCTATGGACCGGATAATATTGGCGATTGCCAGTGCCGGGTTCTGCCCGTTCTCCGGCTGGCTTGCATGCGCCGGGGACCCAGCGAGTTGGATGGTCATCCCTTTGGATGCGCACATCATCGTCCCGTCTTTTACTGCAACCGTCTTGAATGGGAGGCCGCTCATATTGTGATAAGCATAGATTTCATCTATCTGCTCATCTTCAATAAGATCCACACATTGAATGGCGCCGTCACCGGTCTCTTCAGCGGGCTGGAACAGGAAGAAAACGTTCTGGTCCGCACCGTTCTGGTCGATTTCAAGTGCAAACACTGCCAGGGTGGAGGAATGCCCGTCATGGCCGCATTTATGGGCTTTACCCGGATATTCGGATGCCCAAGGCAGGTCGATGACTTCATCCATTGGAAGAGCGTCGAAATCCGCCCGGAATGCGATGTTCGGCTTACCGTCACCGGAACGGTATGCCGCATAGAACCAATTGCCGCGGTCGATCAATTCCAGATTGGTTGTATGCGTTTTCAAAAAGGACATAAGATGCTGTTTCGTCCATGTCTCTTCGTTGGACAGTTCCGGATGGGCATGGAGCTCGTGCCGAAGCTGGACAGCCAGCTCCAAGTTGTGTTCGTTCATGAAAAAGGACCTCCTGCAGTTAGTTCAGCTCGTGCAAAGGATGTTGGCGCTTTCATTGATTTTCTGTCCAGCGGTCAGGGAACCGCTGTTGATCTGTTCGACGATGTAATTGTAGACGTGATCCGTCAAGGATAAATAGTCTTTCAAGCGATCACCTCAATTTCTTTTTTGTCCTCTATTATATCGATGATTAGAAAAAACAATTTTTGTTATCCGTTTCTGCGGCCGGATAGCAGCTGATACTGTTTTTGAACAGAAAACAAGCGGCCATCTCCGTTAGGTGGAAATGGCCGCTTGTGAGTGTGTAAACCGGGCACGGGTCAGAGGAATTACCTTACATATAGCCCCACTGCATCGCGAACAAGGTGCCGAAGATGGTGACCAGGCCGACGAACAGCGCATAGAGGATATTCATATACAGCGTTTTGCTTTCTGCATTCTCTTTCACGTGCATGAACAGGAACAGTTATAGACCTGCCTGGACGAGAGCCGTCACCACAAGGGGCATAACTGTACTGCGCACAGCGCACCCTTTTATTAACGATGGAGAGCCTCTTTGAACAGTCTTTCCAAGTAATCCGTACTTGTGATCGCCCGGTTGCATGCAATGCTGTCGGTACAGATGAAGTTGCCGATCGTCCGGTAATAGTCGGGATTGTTCGCCTTGCGCTCTTTCGTCACGGTCGTAACCAGCGTGACAGGCCCTTGCTGATGGCAGATGGAACACGTGTTATGCAGGATATTCGGGGAATAGCTGCACTCGAGACCCTCAAGCCTGCCATCGAGGATATACAGCAAATACTTTCGGTTCGACCGGCTGTCGTTCCAGCCCAGGTAGGTCGTCTGTTCCAAATCAAATTCCGTCAGGTCCGGCAGTTTCAACTTTTTGCGTTTCGGAAATAATTTCTTCAACTGCGGATCGGTGACTTCGGGGAATGGAAGACGATACGCAGCCAGGCGGGATAGGCCATGGTCGTATTCTTCAATCGTCTTGTATGGGGTGAAGTCCAGCAATCTCTCTTGTTCCGCCGTCAGTCCGGGGATGCAGGATAAGATCCGGTCCGCGGACAATGCGATGATTGAATTCCTGACAGCGGGCGTCAAGTGTGGTTTCGTGCTTTGGCGCATAGCGGCCACCTGTTTGCTGATGTAATTATATTGTTCGTTTCGGATGAATTTCTCTGTCATTGGAACTGCTCCTCTATGTTATTTCTGATGTAAGTGTACCCGAGCCGCGGCAGGGAGGCTAGCGGGAAAACAAGTAGGAACTGTTTAGTGCACAAAACCCCTGGCGCAAGACCGTCTGACGGCTGCGCAGGGGTTTTCATCGTTTACTTACTCGTATAGACGATCTTCTTGATGGTGTCAGCAGACAGGTGATAGGCGGCCGCCAAGTCGCCGATCCGTTCACCTTCCGTGAATTGTCTCCGAATTTCGCGGTTCCGTTCATCCAGCGTGTGCCGGCTGCCGGAGGCGGTTCCCCAGCGCAACCGTTCCCCGCGTTGTTTCGGAATGTACAGCGTTTCTCCTTGGATATGTTGCTGAATGGCTGCTAGCAGTTCCTCCGGCAGTACTTTTTTTGCGTTTACATAGTTCACGTTCGCTCGCTCCTTATTAGCGTAATGGAATAAGGGAGCAAAGCCGGGCTTTTAAAAAGCAGATTAGCGATAAAGCAGATCGGTCAGCCCCATGCAAAGTATCGCCTTTCCGTTTCCGGGCTTTGCATGAGTGCGTGCGGTATCAGACAATCGCAACGGATTCTCCAACGATATACACCTCCATGGGCTGAATGGACTGCCACCAGCCAACGTAATAGATTACAGTCTACCGAAATTCCTTATTGTACACAAGCTGCCAGTGATTCTGAGGGGAGCTGCCGGTGAACCGTCCGATCGCCGATGTGCAGAATAACTACCGGGACAGTTACTCCAAGATAGTAGAAGAAAACAAGCGCCTATTTCCAATTGAAGGAAATAGGCGCTTGTGAGTACATATGCCGCCTGCCGAACAGGAGGATCATTTCACCATATATCCCCACTGCATCGCGAACAGGGTGCCGAAGATGGTGACCAGTCCGACGAACAGCGCATAGAGGATATTCATATACAGCGTTTTGCTTTCTGCATTCTCTTTCACGTGCATGAACAGGAACAGCTGGAGTCCGGCCTGAACAAGAGCCGTCACGACGAGGATCGTCATGCCGGCCGCAAAGGACAGGTCGAACAGAACAGCGACGAGCGCGATGAGGGACAGTAGAAGCGAAAACAGGAAGCCCATGACATGCTGGGCGGGAAATAACTGTTTCATCATCCCATCAGTCCTTTCAGGTAGACGAAGCTGAAGATGAAAATCCAGACCACGTCCAGGAAGTGCCAGTACAGCGAGAAGATGAAGGATTTGTTCGCTGTTTCCGGTGTGAAGCCGCGTTTGGCGATCTGTACAATGATCGCGCCGCCCCAGAGCAGACCGAACGTGACGTGCAGTCCGTGTGTGCCGAGAAGGGTGAACAGGGCGGACAGGAAGCCGCTCGTCTGAATCGTCGCCCCTTCACTGACATAGGTGACGAATTCGTACACTTCCACGCCGAGGAAGCAGGCACCCAGCAGAAGGGTGATCCCGAAAAATGTCAGCATCGGCTTTTTCAGGCCGAGCCGCATGGCATGAATGGCAAGTCCGATCGTGAAACTGCTGGACAGCAGGAGGACCGTTTCGATCATGACCGGGCTGAGATGGAACAGATCGGTTGCGGAAGGGCCGACATTCGTATTGCTCTGCAGCGTGAAATATACGGCGAACAAGGTGGAGAACAGGGCGATTTCCGCCCCGAGGAAGATCCAGAATCCGAGGATCTTCATCTTGTTCTCATCGGTACTGTATTCCATCGGCACTGTGTGGTCAATTTTCATGTCGTTCACCTCGATATGCATTTTCTGTCCGTTCAATTTCTTCAACAGAAATGTAGTGTCCGTGATCTTTTTCGAATGATCGGTGTGCCATCAGTGCGATGATGACCAATCCGGTGATGATGGCAGGAATCCACCAGCTGAAAACCATGAAGAAGCCCCAGAAGAAGAAGATGGCCCCCATGATAACCGGCATCCCGCTGTTATTCGGCATATGGATCGGTTCGTAAGCCGTATCCGCCAGTGGTTTGCCTTCTTTTTTCGCAAACCAGTAAGCATCCAGACGGTTGACTTTCGGGATGACCGCAAAGTTGTACTCCGGTACAGGACTGTGCGTACTCCATTCAAGCGAGCGTGCGTCCCAAGGATCTCCGTCCGTGTCGCGCGGCATGTAACGGGTGCTCCAGTAAATGTTGTACACCAGGAGGATGAATCCGATCGTCAGACCGACAGCTCCCACCATAGACAGCATGTTAAGCGCACCGTACCCTGTGCTCTCCGAATAGGTGTACATCCGGCGAGTCATACCGTTCAGACCCAGCAGGAAGAGCGGGAAGAACGTGACATTGAAACTGATGATGATGAACCAGAACGCCGATTTCCCCAGTTTTTCGTTGAGACGGAAGCCGAACACTTTCGGAAACCAGTAGTGGAATCCTGCGATGACCGCGAACACGGTACCCGGGATCAGCACATAGTGGAAGTGGGCGACCAGGAACATCGTATTATGATATTGATAATCGGCACTGGCCATGGCGAGCATGACGCCCGTCACACCGCCGATTGTGAAAATCGGGATGAACGCCAGAGAATAGAGCATCGGCGTCGTAAAGCTGATTTTCCCTTTCCGGAGGGTGAACAGCCAGTTGAATATCTTGACACCGGTCGGTACGGCGATCGCCATCGTCGTGATGGAGAAGACGCTGTTGACCATGACGCCGTGACCCATTGTGTAGAAGTGGTGGGCCCATACGACGAACGACAGCAGGGAGATCGCTACCATACTGACGACCATCGACTTATAGCCGTACAGATTCTTACGTGCGAACGCTGAGATGATCTCGCTGTAGATCCCGAATGCCGGCAGTACGACGATATAGACTTCAGGATGACCCCATACCCAGAACAGGTTGGCCCAGAGCATGTCCATCCCGCCGTTCTGCATGGCGAAGAACTGTGTTCCGAACTGGCGGTCGAGTGTCATCAGTGCAAGGGCAACCGTCAGGACAGGGAATGCGAAGACGATGATCACGTTTGTGATCAGTACCGACCAAGTGAACATCGGCATCTTCATGAGCGTCATTCCCGGAGCGCGCATTTTCAGGATGGTCACGAGGAAGTTGATACCTGTCAATAGCGTACCGATCCCGGCAATCTGCAGGGCGATGGAGTAATAGTTGTTTCCTACCGTCGGACTGAACTCGAGGCTTGCCAGCGGGAAGTACGCAGACCAGCCTGCATCAGGCGATCCCCCGATGACGAACGATATGTTGAAGAGCATGGCTCCGGCGAAGAACAGCCAGAAGCTGACGGCGTTCAGCCGCGGGAAGGCGACGTCACGGGCACCGATCTGCAAAGGGATGACCACGTTCATCAGCCCGATGATGAACGGCATCGCCATGAAGAGGATCATGATGACCCCGTGTGTGGTGAAGATTTCGTTGTAATGCTGACCGTCGAGCAGTCCGTTGTCCGGAACTGCTGTCTGGGCCCGCATGAGCAGAGCATCGACGCCTCCGCGGAAGAGCATGAGGAGGGCGGCGAGAATATACATGACACCGATTTTTTTATGGTCGACAGTGGTGAGCCAGTTGGTCCACAGCCAGTTCCACTTTTTAAAGTAGGTGAGCGCAATCGGAATCGCGAGTGAAACGACGACAATACTTACCATTGCTGCGTAGATCATCGGCTCTCCGGTTACGAAAAATTCGTCCCATTTCATCGTGTTGTGCTCCTTTCGTCAGCTGGCATTCCGTAGGGGACGTACATGCAGCAATTTTCCTTAATGAGCATCATGCTGTCCCTCCATATCCATGTCCATATCCATGTCGCTCTGGCCATCATTATCGGCTGATCCATGATGGTGTCCGCTATGTTCGCCTTCAGGTGCAGGACGGAATGACAGGTGGGTTGTAGAATACGTTTTCCGTCCGACATGTTCGGCTGCGAGCAGACTGTCGAACTCTTTCTCTGTAAGTGCAGGAGCAGTCGCTCTTACATCGGCGACCCATTCCTTGTAATCTTCGTCTGTCAGTGACTGAGCTTCGAATTCCATCTTGGCGAAACCTTCCCCGCTGAAGTTGGAGTTTTTCCCCATGAACGAGCCGGGTACATCAGCCGACATATGGATTTTTGTCACCATGTCGCTCATTGCGTATTTCTGACCCGCGAGTTGCGGAATCCAGAAGCTTGTAATCGGTCCGTAAGAATAGAGACGGAACTCGATTGGGCGATTCGCCGGGAAATTCACATAGTTGACCGTCTCGATTCCTTCCTCCGGATAGCTGAAATGCCATTTCCAGTTCGAAGACGATGCGTAGATCACTAATGGTTTCTGATCGGCATACACTTTCGACTTTTGTTCCACTGTGCTTGTTGTCGAGACTGTCACTACAGACAGGATGATGACAATGACCACAGGGATCGCTGTCCAGATGATTTCGAGCCACTTGTTGCCTTCTTCATGAGGCGGTTCGTACGAGTCATCCAGCTTGGAGGCGCGATACTTAAGCAGGACGACTGTGTAGAGTACGTAGACGACGAGCAAAATTCCCGCCATGATAACGATCGAAAACAGAATTGTGTTGGAAAGAGTCCGGGCTTGCGGACCTTTCGGGTCGAATATGAGCAGTGGGTTGTCACATCCGGCAAGCAAAGCAGCCGTCAGGGCAACGAGCAGAAATGCAATCCGCTTCTTTTTCATATCAGTACTCCTCCCGAGTAAAATAGTGAACTGCTTGTCTTTGTCTATTTTAATCCTAAAATATTTAAAATAATGTATTAACTAAATATTTATGGATTAAATGAGGAAGAACGTTTGTGCGATACCCATCATAGAACGGCTTAATTGAAAATACAATGGCGAAACTGTGTCGTCAAAAAAGGTTCTTAATATGGGAGTTGGGATGAGCAGATTGCTTTTATCGCAGAGTCGGTAAGTGATAATATAACTATGAATGTCACAGGTGAGATGTTAGAAAGATTAGGTTTTTTAGTTTAAGTTAAAAATCTGAGTGGGAAGGACTCTGTATATCGAGGAGATAACGAAAAAACGTGCCGCCCCTGTTCTGCCGGGGCGGCACGTTTTTTCAATGCAATCTTTCATTCGCATGGGGAAGGGGGTTTTGACGGGATCGACGTGTCCGGACTGCCATCGAAAGGGAAATGGCGGCACACACGAAGGCGATGATGACAATCGATCCCCCGACCGCCGGCATGCTGGTCACACTGCCGGTATGGCTGAAGGCGATCCCGCCGATACCGGAGCCGAGTGCAATGCCGACTTGCAGCGCCGAGTTATTGAAACTTTGATGGATATCCGAGGATGCCGGATCGGTCTGGATGATGTAATCCTGCTGCGCTGGTGCGAGCGCCCAGCTCAACGCTCCCCATGCCATCATGACGACGATGAAGACCGGCATGAAACTCGTAGAGACCGGCAGTATGAACAGACTGACAGAAAAAGCGGCAAGGATGATCAGGATGCTCTTCTTCGAGCCGAGACGTGACGCAAGGCTGCCGCCGAACGCACCGCCTCCGACTGCTGCGATGCCGAATAGGAAGTAGAAGACACTGATCCAGGATGGGGCAAGATGCATCGTCGTCTCCAGGAACGGTGTGAAGTAGGCATACACGGTGTAATGCCCGGCCAGCATGAACATCGTCGCAAGATGCGCAAAGATGATTTTCTTATTGGCCAGCGCTTTCAGCTGCTCGGACAGCGGCTGCACTTCGCCCGCCGGAATCTTTTCAAAGAATTTGCTGATGAGCAGGATCGACCCGATCGTCAGGACAGCGATGCCGATGAAGACCGTCCGCCAGCCGAAAGCATTTGTAATGACGATACCGATCGGCACACCGAGTACGAGCGAGGAACTGACCCCCATATAGATATAGCCAAGCGCTTTTGCCCGTTTGCTCGGATGTGCAATGCGGGCCGTGATGGTCAGCGCCAAGACGATGACCAGCGCCGCACTGGCAGCCGTGATGACACGGGCAGTCATCATGATCGCAAAGTTCGGACTGAGGACGGTCATGACGTTGCCGGCAAAGAAGATGGCCAGGGTGATGATGAATAGCTGTTTACGTTCGAATTTTGCAGTGAGTGACAGCAGGACGGGCCCAGCGATTGCATAGACGAGCGCAAAAATCGTAATGAGCTGCCCGGCGGTTGCAATCGAGATGTCCAGATCATCTGCAATGGTCGGTAAAATACCGCCGACCACAAGCTCCACCAATCCGACTGTGATCGCGGAGATGGCTAATAGAAGTACACGAAAATCCAACTAATCTCCTCCTAAGGCAAGGACCGGTCTGTTTTCTGAAAATAAAAAAATCCCGATTACAAATAGAAATTTGTAATCAGGATTTGACGGTTCCTGGTAGAGACCCTCGAACCATATTATCGAGGTTATACAGATCGGCCTTATTTAAAATTTTTCTATTCCCTACTATATCACAAGTAAGGCCAGATGGCAAGCGAGCAATGCCGGAAAACAGATGGACCTCCGTTTACCGATGCAGACGGACGGGGAATAGATGACCAAACCACAGGAGAAAGGGAGTCTTCGATGAAACGAATTCTACAACTGACCGGTATCGGCATCGTCAGCGGGGCGGTACTCGCAGCGCTTATGCAGCTCATATATGAACTGACTGGCAGTCAAGCATATGTCCTGCTCTACAACGTCGATTACTGGCCAATCATCCATGTCTTCCAGGATGTGCCCGGATTCGGCCTTGCTTTCCATTTTGTATTCTGCATTGCCAGTGTCGTTGGTCTGTATTACATATTGAAAGTTTTCGGAATGGAATATACACTGTGGCCTTACATCGCTGTCTATACGATCGGCAGCGGGATTTTGTACTTCCTTACACTGCTGACGGATCTGCCGCCGGCTGCAGATGATCCGATTGCCTGGGCTTACTGGACAGCCAGCCACTTCGTCTACAGCCTGATTGTCGCGGAGATGATCATCCGGTTCGTCGGCAGGCGGGAACTTCATGCGAAAACCGTATGAACCGCTTATTCTGTGCTTTCCATGGTACGATATCCATGAACGTCAAGGATCGTAAGGCAGGCATAGGAAAAGGAGAGAGGCTGGATGGGGACATGGTTTCCGGCAATCTACGACACAGCGATGAAACCGCTGGAAGAAGGGGAATTCAAACGGATACGGAAACAACTCGTAACAGGAGCTGCCGGACGGGTACTTGAAATCGGATACGGGACAGGCGTGAATTTCCCTTTCTATAGAAGTGCCGTATCGGTTGATGCGATTGAACCCAATCCTTCGATGGCCGCGCGGGCTGAGAAGAAGCTGCAAGACGCCCGTGTGCCGATCCGGCTGTCTGCGGCATCTGCCGAGAAGCTGCCATTTCCGGATGACACGTTCGACACGGTCGTCGCGACGCTCGTATTCTGTACGATTCCGGACCCTGAAAAAGCCCTACGGGAGATACAGCGCGTCAGCCGGCAGGGTGCCAAACTCCTGTTTTTCGAACACGTCCGGCTCCGGCAGCCGGTCCTGCGGAAACTCCAGGACTGGCTGAACCCGATGTGGAGCAGGGTCTGTGACGGCTGCCAGCTGAACCGTGACACACTCGGCTTGATCCGCAAGGTCGAAATTACAGTCGATCGCGTGGATGAGTACTATGGCAAGCTGTTTCTCGCAATTGAAGGAAAAAACGGCAAGATGACTGCAGACAGAGTTTCACCTGAAGAAAGGCAGTGAGCACATGAATAAATGGCAGACGCGTTTCGATACAGAAGAATACATCTTTGGCAAAGAGCCGAATGAATTCATCCGGGAAGCGGCGCAACTTTATACGCTCGGACCGGATATCCTGGCGATTGCAGAAGGGGAAGGCCGCAATGCTGTCTATCTTGCAGGACATGGCAACCAGGTCACGATCTGGGATTTCGCGGAATCCGGACTCGCCAAGGCACAGCAGCTTGCAAAGGAGAACGGCGTGCAGCTGGCGACGGAACTGAAAGACCTGGCCGAAGCGGCATGGCCGGAAAACCAGTACGATGCAGTCATCTGTGTCTTCGGCCACTTCCCGCCGGAGCTGCGGGCGCGTGTGCTGGAAGGTGTCCGGACTGCAGTGAAACCGGGCGGACTCTTCATCACGGAAGTGTATGCAAAAGAGCAGCTGGCATATGGAACAGGCGGGCCGAAAGAAGAGGACTACCTGTACAGCCTGGCCGACTTCGACGTGTTCAGGGAGTGGGAAACCCTCCGGCTCGAACAGAAGGAAGTCGAGCGCCACGAAGGGACCGGCCATAACGGATTATCCTGTGTCATCCAGTATGCGGGACGGAAGTGATAAGTGAAAAGACTGCAGCCCGGATTTCAGCGGGCTGCAGTCTTTTCAGATGGCTGCACGGACACGGTCGAACAGGACATTGTTCTCCAAGTGGACATGTTCAAACGTTTCCTTCTCGAACTGCTCAAGCCGCGCATAGACCAGGCGGTAGGTTCCACACGCTTCAGCAGGCGGGGTGAAGTTATCGGTGATCTCCCGCAACTCGTGAAGAAGACGGCCGGCATTGTCGTGCTCATTCTCCAATTCGGTGACATGCGGCTTAAGGTGTTCTTTTTTGGCAGGAGTCGGCTCTTGCATATAATCCAGAATGAGCGGGAAGACATTTTCGTCCTCGTCATCCGTATGATCGATCAGTTCTGCGCGCAGCAGTTTGAAGATTTCTTGGACACGCAGCAAGTGGGGGTGATGTTCCCCATGTACGCGTGCAACTTTCGTGATGTAAGGAGCGAGGAGCGGCAGCTCTTCGCGCAGGCCGGCATGGTATTTCTCCTGGATGTAGGCGATCAATGTCTTTTCGCCGAACGACGAAGGTTCCAGACTCTGCCGGTACTCCTGCTTCTCATCGATCTGCCGGACTTGTCTCAGGACCTCTTCCGGTTCGAGACCACGCTGGACAGCCGCCTCCTGCAGAGGAATCTTACCACCGCAGCAGTAATCGATACGCAAGGTGCGGAACAGATCGGCGCTTTGAGGAATCACGGTGACAATGTCAGAGACATGCTGGTCAAGTGTGATGGTTGACATGTATATGGCCTCCTAGAATATAAATGATAATTGTTCTCACTACTTATCGTACGCTGTCCTGCGCAGGATTCCTATAAGGGAAATGCCTAATTCATGAAAGCTGTCATTGGCAACAGTGACGTTTTCGTATGACTCGCCTATAAATCGATATGGATTTTATTCCATTCATTCCTTATACTGAAATGGATAACAGGAAGCCGGCTCCGCAGCGCAGGAGATTCGAGAGATCCTGCAAAAAGGAGAATGATAGGGATGCAAAAAAGGAAAACGCTCGTCTTTCCTATACTGTGCCTTGCGGCAATACTGGCACTTGGCGCCTGTGCGGATGAAAACAATGAATGGATCATCTACGGGGATCACAAGAATGTGAATGATATCTCGAGAGATTACCTGATCAACTGCCTCGACGACCGGGGGATCGAATTCAAACTGGATACAGAAAAAAATATACTGATTCAGCAGCGTGATACTGGAATGGCTGCTGCGTCGTGTTCTTGATGATCGGCCTGCAGCTCCTGAAGATATCGGGAGCTGCAGGTTTTTTTGCTGGAAAGTGAATCGGAAACGCAATGGCTTCCGTCTATAGAACAGAAGGCAGGTGATCATGGCTTGGATAGCAGAACGATTGAACAGGTGATCGGGGAGTATAGTGATTATTTGCTTCGCGTCGCCTTTGTGTACGTGAAGAACCAGAATACCGCAGAAGATATCGTACAGGATGTCTTCATCCGATTTTATCAGCATGGGGATCAGTTCCGGAACGGCAGTTCGCTGAAAACGTACCTCGTGCGCATGACAGTGAACCGCAGCCACGATCACCTGCGGAGCTTTGCTCATACACGGATGATACTGACGGATCGTCTGGTGAGCTTAGGAAGGCAGCGCAGTCCGGAAACAATTACTATGGATAAAGAAGTTTCCCAGGATGTGCTGAGTGCATTGCTTGCTTTGAAAACACAGTATCGTGAAGTGCTTGCGCTGTATTACTATGACGATTGGTCGACTGTTGAAATCGCTGAGATCCTGGGCTGCCCGGAAGCGACCGTGCGGACACGGCTGCAGCGGGCACGCCGTCAGCTGAAAGACAAACTGGAACAACAGGAGGGATTCTCGCATGGATTCGATTGAACAGCGGCTCAAGGAGCAATTGGAGACAATCACTTTCTCGGACGATGACCGGAAGCGGATGATCCGGCGCGTAAAGGAGGAGGCGCCCAAAAAGCGGGTCTCTTATGTCTGGCGCTATCGGACAGTCCTCGTGGCAGCCATCCTTCTGGCGGTTGTGCTGGCAGGAATCGGCCTGCAGTCTCCCTCATCTCCGAAATCCCATCAAGCTGCCGGGAGTACCACGGAACAGCTTATTCAGCTGCTCGGCTATGATTCTGTCAAGACTGTCTTGCTCGTGCTCCTATTCGTAAGTGTGTATGCACTTCTGAAATGGAACCTGAAGAAGCAGAGGCAAGGACTGCCGGTCTGTCCGAATTGCGGGACAGTATGGAGCCGCAGGCTGGCATTGAAGAAATTTTGGAGAGGGAAAAAAGTGGACTGCCCACATTGCGGCACAGCCAATTACCAGACGAAGAAATCGCGGTGGAAGACAGCTCTGTTCAATCTGTTCATCCCGCTGCTGATTCCGGTATCCAATCTGTTTGACGCCAGTTTGTATGGAACGCTGGTATTCCTCGGGCTGTACTTCATCTTCATGACTGTATTGATTCCTTATTATGTCGACCTGCAGCTCGATGATCCCGACAAAGAGCCTCTCTGGTGACGTGTTTGACCGGAAAGAAAGAGGAGAATACAAGGAGTATGTTGAAATACCTGAACAGCAGGACTGCGAGAGGGAGGCAGATACCATGAAATTGGCGGAAGCGCTCATTGAGCGTGCGGATTACCAGAAACGGATCGAGCAGCTGAAAAAACGGATCCATATGAATCTGAGAGTGCAGGAAGGCGACGAGCCAGCCGAAGACCCATCAGCGATGCTGGCGGAACTGGCGGAGATCCGGCAGGCGCTGACCGGCCTCATCAAGCGCATCAATCGGACGAACTGCCAAGTCCGGTATGACGGAGAACGGACGCTTGCCGATGCCCTGACGGAACGCGATCAGCTGTACGATCAGCGGCAGCTGCTGGCGAAAGTGGTGGAAGAGGCCTCCCAGCACATCGACCGCTACAGTCAGTCGGAAATCCGGATCGTCAGCACGGTCGATGTGAGGGCGCTCCAGAAGCAGGCCGATCAGCTGTCGAAAGCATTCCGGGAAATGGATACGCAGATCCAGGGGATGAACTGGACGATCGACCTTCAGCAATGACGAACAACAGTCGGTAGCCGCCGATTGCAAAGGCGAGTGCGGACCCGCCAGCAGGGAAAGCTGGATTTACGAAAAGCAGCGGGGCCTGCTTTGCGGCTTAAACCGCAGACAGCTGATGCCCAGTACTGTCACAACCGTACAAGTAGACTGTCATTGTCACTACCGTGCACTGATTTGCATCGGCCGCGAGGGTGGGCCGGGGGACTGTCACATATAAAAAGCATCCGCTTCTTTCTGCGGATGCTTTTTCGATCGTCAGGTGGTGGCCGGGAATATGATCATGATCAGGGAAATCATGAAGATGATATACAGGACCATGAAAAAGCCGAGTATAATCGCGATAGTACCGAACCCTTTCCAGGCAGAGAAGCGATGGACGATCCCGATTCCTTTTGACAAGATGACCATGCCGTAGATCGAAAGCCCGATGAAGACGAACATGAGGAGCGGACCGAGGAACACGGCGGCGACCACGAAGGAAGCGGCAAATGCCGAGTCGTTCAGCCGGATGATGATGAAACAGATGACGAGCAGCACGGAAAACGGCAGCGCCCATACAATGGGCAGTGACCCGAGCGGTATGATGGCGAGCATCTCCTTGTAAGTGCCTTTCCCGCCCAGCCACTTGCCCACCCATGTATACAGCCCGGCACCGATGAACCAGCCCGCCGCCGTCGACACCAACACTCCGAAATAGGCGATGAACAGCACCCCTGCTATCGGAAAATCCTCCATGAACAGGAACTGCATGGCGGAAAACGGTGCAGTCGTGACGGCTGCAAGCGCCAGGATCAGTAAACTGTAAGTGAGTTTTTTATGTGCTAATACATAATGGATGGTCTCTGTCGGACGTCCCCAAATCGATAATAATGGATTCAATGAGATTCTCCTTCCCCAACTGTACATAGTAAGTGTACAGTGCTGGGAGAAAGAAAGATTCGATTATCGCCAGTTCGAGTCTAAAGTCCTGCTTCCCTGAAATGAGACTGAGGCATGTGTGCGCGAATAAAGAAGTCTGTCCGGTAATGGCAGCCTTCAGGATCCGTCAATTTTTGTTCGATTGCTGGGTTTTGTCATGATTGGTCTTGTTGTTCTTGTTCTTCACTTTCGCGTCGAACTCAGGAGCGAATTCCGTGTCCGCGTTATCGAGCGGATTGTTGCTGTTGGAAGCCGTGGCATCCAAGTCTTTGTTCTGATACGCATCAAATGGATTATGGGTCCGTTCATTCATCGTCTTCGGATTGTTTTTGCTGCCCATGTGTTCATCACCTCCTGCTGTCAGGATGGATGAAAGTGTATGGAACTATACAGGAAGGACGGAAGTACATGGTACACTGTAGGGAAAGAACTGAAAAAACAGGTAATGAAAAGAGCAGGGGGAGAAACTATGCAGCTTGTCAGACCGTCCATGGAATGGAAGGAAGAACACGAAGCTTATATGAACGAGTGGGACGATGCACGGATGACACCGAGCATCTTCCAGCTTCAAGCGGATGTATCCTATGAAGACTATTTACAGCACTTGGCATTCCGGGAGTCGGGAGCAGGCAGATGGCTGCCGAGCACAAGCTGCTTCTATATCGATGACGACAGACGGATCGTCGGGATGATCGACATCCGTCATGAACTGGACGAGCATATGCTGCAGGTAGGCGGCCATGTCGGCTATGGCGTGCGGCCGTCCGAGAGGAAGAAAGGGTATGCGACCCGCATGCTTGCGGAAGCATTGAAGAAGACGGACGCCCTCGGCATCCAGCGTGTCCTTGTGACATGCAACTCGGACAACGAGGGCTCTGCGAAAGTCATTTTGAACAATGGCGGAGCCGAAGACGAAAGTTTCACGGAAGACGACGGCACGGTCGTCCGTCGATTCTGGATCGACCGGCTGTTCGGCAGCTGATCCAATAGAAGGAGGAGCGGAGAACGATGTACGATCCGACGATATTCGATAACTTGAAAGTGGCGCTGGAAAACCAGCTGTATGATTATGAGACGATTGAGAACCTGATCATTATTGAGGATCGCAAGGACACTATGGACTTTGCGAAACTGGCGCGTGAATTCGGACTGGCATTTACACTCGCGGGGAAACCGGAAGTGAAATCCGAAGTCATCTTGCGCGCAGGCGTACAGGATCTGGCAGGGGAGATTATGGAACTGCCGAACGCCCAGCCGGCGTGCACACTGGCGCTTCGTTTCATAGTGGCCTGCGAAGATCCCGGCAGCGAGTGCCCTGCGGTTGCGCAGGTGCTCAATTCAATATGGGAAGGCGAAATCACACTCAGTCAGACGATCAGCTATACATACGGAGAACAGGGCAGCAGCCTGCTGAACACGATCGATGCAGTATTCGAGAAACGGCTGACCGAAGAGAACATGAACGAACTGCCGGTATTCCTGCAGCACGTCATGGATACGCTCCATGTGCTGAACCGTCTGCAGGAGGGGGCCTGATCGTGAACGGAATGATTTATATGGTGGAAGATGATCATGCGATTTTCGACGCAGTGAAGGAGCACTTGGAACAGTGGTCGTACCGGGTGGCGGGACCTGACTCCTTCCACGATGTGATGTCCGGCTTCACTGCCGCCGAGCCGCAGCTTGTCATCATGGATATCCAGCTGCCGGCCTATGATGGGTTCCATTGGTGCCGGGAAATCCGTTCCGTATCGAAAGTGCCGATCATCTTCCTTTCTTCACGCGATCATCCGATGGATATCGTTATGGCGATGAATATGGGAGGCGATGACTATGTCCAGAAACCGTTTCATATGGACGTGCTGCTAGCTAAGATCCAAGCGGCCATGCGGAGAGCCTATTCTTATAGCGAGACGGAAGACCAGTCGGATATACTTTCCTGGAACGGCGCCAGTATCGATCTGAAGAAAGGAATGATCGAATCCGGCAGCCGGGAAATCGAACTGACGAAAAACGAACTTTATATTTTAGCTTTGCTCGTCAAGTCTTCAGACAAAATCGTATCCCGTGATGAACTGATCCGGAAACTCTGGGATGATGAGCGGTTCGTCAACGATAATACGCTGACAGTCAACATCACCCGCCTTCGGCAGAAACTTGGCGAACTTGGCCTGGGGGAAGCGATTGTCACGAAAAAAGGAATGGGGTATATGGCGGTCACGCTGAAAGGTGAGGCGGAATGCTGAGGGAGTACATTGCAGACCGGATCAGCTGGATCGGATTGTATGCCGCCGCACTGCTGCTGACAGACCTTCTGCTGTTTCTTGACGCAGGGCTCCCCGTGCGCATGATTTCCGTCTTGTACTTGAATGGTCTGCTCTTCGTCGTATTCATCGCATTTTTCGGTTGGCGGTACCGGAAGGAGACCGCTTATTACCGGGAGCTGCAGGCACTGGCGGAAGATCTGCCCGGCGACTGGCTGGAAGCGCTCCCGGCGGCGGAATTCAACCAGCAGTCTGTAGTGACCGGGCTGCTGGCGGAGATCGACCGCTCTTTGCGCATTCAGCTGACCGACTTGCAGGAGGCGGTCAGCATTGAGCAAACTGATACGGCTGCCTGGGTGCACGAAGTGAAAGCACCATTGACAGCGATGAAGCTCGTCATTGACACTAACCGGACAGAACCTGCTATCCAAAAGATCGAATCGGCATGGCTCAGGATCCATCTGCTTATCGACCAGCAGCTGTACATATCACGGCTGCCTTCTCTTGAAGCGGATTATACAGTGGGAGATACGGATGTGATCCGACTGGCAGCAGAAGAAGTCCGTTATCTGATGCCTTGGTGTCTGGAGCGCAACATCGCGGTTGACATCAGTGAGTCACCTGTCCAGACTGTCACGGATCAGAAATGGTGCCGGTTCATCATCCGTCAGCTGTTGACGAACGCCGTCAAATACAGTCCTGCCGGAGGTGTGATCACGATTGAAACCGGGCGCGATACCGCTGGCCGTCTGACGCTGAGTGTGCTGGATGAAGGTCCGGGCATCCCGGCGCACGAACAGCCCCGGATTTTCGACAAGGGGTTCACGGGCAGTGCCGGCCGTATCCATAATGCCGCCACAGGCCTTGGCCTGTTCCTGGCGAGCCGGGCTGCCGGGAAAATCGGGGTCGGACTGCGAAGCGGAAACAGGGAACGAGGCGGTACTGAAATGATGATGATCTTTCCTGCTGAAAACGAATTCGATGCAACCCGAATGTGACGAACTTGTAAGGTTGGATGGCAAATTGTCATCCGAATCGAACGACTCCGCTGTTTGTCTGACGTAAAGTGGACGTATAAGAAAACAGGGAGGCAATACTATGACACACTCACATACCATGCTTCAGGCGGAGTCCCTCCGGAAATCATTCGGAGTCCGCAAACAGGTGCAGCAAGTACTGAAAGGGATCGATTTGCGTGTAATGGAAGGGGAGTTTGTCGGCATCATGGGACCGTCGGGCGCCGGAAAAACCACTCTCCTGAATGTGCTGGCAACCATCGACCGGCCGACGGAAGGAGCCATAACGATCGACAGTGCACCTGTTTCATCCATGAATGACCGCAAGCTCGCCCAGTTCAGGCGTGACCAGCTCGGGTTCATCTTCCAGGATTATAATCTGCTCGATACGCTGACCGTGAAAGAAAATATCCTTTTGCCCATCTCGGTAGGAAAAGTTAAGCGGGCTGCAGCGGAAGAACAGTTCAAATCGATTGCCCGCATCCTCGGAATTTTGGATTTGGCGGATAAATATCCGTTTGAGATTTCAGGAGGTCAAAAACAAAGGACCTCTGCTGCACGCGCACTCATCAATGAGCCGTCCATCGTCTTCGCAGATGAGCCGACGGGTGCTTTGGATTCGAAATCGGCGGCTTCGCTGCTGGGTACGCTCGAACAGGTGAACCGGGAACGGAAGGTGACGATCATGATGGTGACACATGATCCAGCCGCATCGAGCTACTGCAGCCGGGTCGTCTTCCTGAAAGACGGTAAAGTGTACTCGGAGTTGTATCGGGGAGACCGGACGCGCCAGCAGTTTTTCCAGGAAATCCTGAAAGTCCAGGGAATCCTCGGGGGTGACACTGTTGACGCTCTTTGACCTTGTCCTCCGCAGTATGAGGAAAAATCTGAAGCATTATTATCTGTACTTTTTCGCTTTGATCGTCAGCGTGGTGCTCTATTTCGTTTTCGCTTCCTTGCAGCATGACCAGATGGTGGCAGCCGAGGTTTCGGGTTCCCTTAAGATGTCATCGGCGTTCAAGGCCGCCGGCATCCTGCTGCTATGCATCGCTGGTGTATTTGTTCTCTATGCGAACAGTATTTTCTTGAAGCGCAGAAGCCGGGAAGTCGGTCTCTATCAGCTGGTCGGCCTGTCAAAGTTTACTGTCAGCCGGATGCTGGTCGCCGAAAACCTGATTCTCGGAACGGGAGCGCTCGCTATCGGGATTGGTGCCGGATTGCTCGTATCCAGGGTCTTTCTCCTGCTGCTGATGCGGCTGGTCGGACTGGAAGGGATTCTGTCCCTGTCGTTTTCCGGAGCCGCCGTCGCTCAGACTGTCCTGGTTTTCCTCGTACTGCTGCTGCTGACTTCCCTGCAGATGATATGGGCTGTCAGACGGAGCACACTGATCGCCCTGTTCAAAGGAGACCGAACCGGAGAGAACATAAAAAAACCGAAGACGGCTGTATCTGCCATACTCGCAATCGCCGGCATCGCCCTTATCTCATTTGGTTACTGGCTGTCCGGCCGGATGCTCAATGCCATGCTGTTCGTCAACATGCTTTTGGTGCTCGGTTCTGTCATCCTCGGTACGTATCTGCTGTTCCGTGTGACAATCGGCTGGGTGCTTTACCAAATACGTAAAGGGAAGAATGGTCATCTTGGAGTAGCCGACAGTCTGTCGATTGCGCCGCTCATGCACCGTATGAAATCGAACGCAAACTCGCTGACTATCATCACCGTCCTGTCCGCCATGACACTGACAATGCTGGCCTCGTCGTATTCGTCCTACTATTCTGCGGAGAAAGAGACCCGGCTTCTGCAACCATACGATTACATGTATGACAACGACGAGGCGGCGGCGAAACAATTTGAAACGGAACTTGAACGCGCTGGCATTCCATACCGTTCCTCCGTAATTGAAGGATTGTATGTCGATGGGGAATACGAGAAATCATTGAACGCGACATTCCTGGATAAGGAGGTATCCCTGCGTGTCGTGAATGCTGAGCAGATGGAGGAGTCCGGTCATCCGGTCCGCATCAGCGGCCGGCAATCGGGAACGGTACTTGACGGACCGGTCTACTGGCTGCTGAAGAACACGGAAGTGCCTGTTGGGCTGACAATTCAGCCGGACGGTGCGCGAGAGGGCATACAAGTTGAAAAGTTTGCGGAAGGGAATGCGTTCAACACGTACGATTTCCAGCAAACTTTAGTGGTCAGCGCCGAGAAATTCAAGATGATCAAGTCCTCTGTACTCAGCGGAAATCCGGAGGCACTTAAAAGAGCCTATGTATTCACGATCAATAGTGAGTCAGATCTGGAAGAAGCATATGCACTCTATGGGAAGATTCCAAGCGAAGGCAAAAGAGATGATTATTACTCCGCTTACCAGCAATCCCTGCAATCGACCGGTGTACTGATCTTCATTGCCGGGTTCCTCGGATTGGTATTCCTCATTTCGACTGGCAGTATCCTATACTTCAAGCAGATGACGGAAGCGGAACAGGAGAAAGCGAGCTATACAACGTTGCGGCAGCTTGGATTCAGCATCCCGGAAATCATGAAAGGGATCATGAAGAAACAGCTCTTCGTCTTCGGGCTTCCGCTCGCCATCGGTCTGCTGCATTCCATCTTCGCTGTAAAGTCCGCTTCGTTCATCTTCATGTCGGACATCCGGATCCCGACGATGATTGCGATGGGCGTGTACGTCGCCATCTATCTCGTCTTTGCTATCCTGACAGTCGGTTATTACAGGAAGACGATGAAGACCGCGTTATGAACGGCAACCTCCGTATGTAAGGCTTCCGGGTCTTACTAGACAGGATTGACCGGCCGCCTGAGTGGGAATGGACTAGGGAATGGAGTGATTCGATGTCAGCTGAACTTATTGAAGCAGCGAAAGCGGAAGATACAGAAAAAGTTAAGGAATTGATCGGCCGCAGCGTCCCTTTGGATGAGCAGGACAGCGACGGCAGGACCGCGCTGATGATTGCGACATATAATCACGATGCACCGACAGTGAAAGCGCTGCTTGACGCGGGCGCAGACGTCGACATACAGGATAACCTGCAGAACAACTGCTTCCTGTATGCCGGCGCGGAAGGGTTCATCGATATCGTGCGGCTTGCTTATGAGGCTGGCGCAGATACGTCGATCACCAACCGGTACGGCGGAGTGGCTGTGATTCCGGCATCCGAGCGCGGACACGTCGAGATGGTGGATGTGCTGCTGACCGAAACAGACGTCGACGTGAACCATGTGAACCGGCTCGGATGGACGGCGCTTTTGGAAGCCGTGGTTCTCGGGGATGGCGGAATCCCGCAGCAGGAAATCGTCAAGCTTCTCCTGAAGCACGGCGCCGATCAGTCCATAACGGATAACGATGGCAAGACGCCGCTTCAGCATGCGAAAGACAAAGGATTCCTGGAGATTGCGGACATCCTCGAAGCGGCCGGATAATCCACAAGTAAGCCCGATGTTTTTGGTGATCCCAAAACATCGGGTTTATTTTCCATTCGGCCCTTGCATTACGAGGGTGTCTGCAGTATTCTGGAAGTAGACAGACCCTTGCAATGCGAGGTGGTGAAATAATCTTCTGGAACGAGGTGGTTGCATGGATCAGGAAATGATGAAAGGCAGTGTGGACCTGCTCATCCTGTCACTGATTTCACGCCGGGATATGTACGGGTATGAAATCGTCAAAGTGCTGAAGGATCTGAGTGATGACACGTATGAAATGAGTGAAGGAACGCTGTATGCCGCATTGAAACGGCTCGAGAAAAAGGCGTGGGTGGCGTCCTATTGGCAGCAGACGGACAGCGGCAGACGGAAATATTACCGACTTACAGACGAAGGGATGAAAGCCCAGGCTGTGAAGAAAGAGAACTGGGACTGGATGAACGAACTCGTCCATAAAAGTTCGGAAGGTCTCACATGAATGCGTCATTCGAGCGGTTCGTGGACAGTGTTGTCCAGGAAACCGACTGCAGCCGCGATGAACGCGAAGACTTGTGCGAGGAGCTGCTCGTCCACCTGGAATGTGCGGCGGCCGACTACAAACGGAACGGATACAGTGAAAAGGAGGCGGAACAGATGGCGATGACAAGTTTCGGGGATGGCAAGTATGTCGGTAAAACATTGCAGCAGGCGATGTATCCATATCGCCGGCAGATGCTGTTGGTGCTCAGTATTGCATCGCTTCTCATGACATACGGTCTCTATCTGAGCCAGCTGTTCGTCATGGGGGATATGCATTATGGCTGGCTTCTGCTCGGTGTCGTGACAAGTTCCTCCATGCTATTTCTGATACTCCGGCCAGTCGCCTCGCTCAACCGCCGCGCTGTCATGAATACGCTGCTCGTTGTCCATCTGACCGTCATGGGCGCCGGGCTGCTGTTGGCGATGGACCTTGAAAAGCCATATTCGACGGTGTTCCTCATCTATGACGCGATCGTGCTGCTCCTCGGCCTGGTGCTGATTTTCCGGACGACGATCTATGATGTGCCGGCCACGGATATCAATCTCCAGACCGGGACGAAGATTCTCCATTATTACAATCTGTTCATGGGACTGCTGCTCATATGCGGAACGCTCTTCTTCCTATGGGTATATCTGATTTTTGCGTCGGACGGCTACCTGGACCTCTGGAAACTTGGAGTGCCGCTCGTCGTCTGGGGTGCCGTTTACGCACTGCAGCTGACGCTGCTGAAGCGGCATCGGCCGCGGACCGCCTGGGTGATGGCGGCCCTGCAGCTGCTGATGCCGTTCGCCTTGTTTGGCCTATGGATCTTCACTGTCAGGGGAGGTGCCTGATCATGAAAAAGATCACCGTACTGGCCGCAGCAATCATCTTTGCCACAACGACCTGTATTCTGCTCGGTTTCAATTTCCAAGTGGCTGATAATGAAAAACAGCAGGGGCTCACCGGTATCTACGATATCTCGGATAACGGGGCGATCGCATTCGTTACCTACGAAAAAGGGAAGCCGACACTTTACGTAAAGGACGGTAACTTGAAACAAACGTCCCAGCTGCCGTCCGACCGGGCGATCACGGATCTCGTCATCATGCCTGGCGGGAAAACTGTCTATTATGTCAGTTCCGATAAACAATGGAGCAGCACAGTGAAAAGCGAAGTCCATAAAGCGGATACAGCCGCAGGCACCGATGACATCCTGTTCACGGAAGACGCCATCATTACGGAACTGGCACTGGACGGAGAAGAGCCGAATGAGCTGTACTATCTGCAGGCGGATGTCTTCGAGAATTATTCACCGATCGCCGCCGAGCAGCCGCATGATTTCGATATTCACCAATACGATATCAAACAGCAGGAACGCAAAAAGCTGACAGACTTCAAGAAGTACAATATGGCGTCCCTGCAAGTGTCCGGAAAAGAGCATAGCGTCTTTGTGCAGATGGACGACGATTCGGGTGCCGGGACAGCCGATGATGTGTTCGAGACGAAACAGCGGATCTTCCAGATACCGTTGGAGCACCCGGACCAGCCGAAGCTGCTCTTCATGCCGATGCAGATGGACGATGTCTATGACTTCACGCTGATTCCCGACTTGGAGACGGCAGTCTATCAGGCGGTCGCCGGTACAGGAGATGACGGGATCTTCGAATATGAATTGTTCGGCTTCAACTGGAAGACGATGAAAAACGAACAGCTCACCTTTCAGAAAGAGCACGCGGCACGGCCGGTGTACGGGGCAGATGGTAAGTTGTATTACATGATCGACTACAACTTTGCGGGCCGCAAGCCCGATTACTCTCTGTTCCGGATGGATCTTGAAACCGGGGATACTGAGCATGTGCCGCTCAACGAGTAACAAAAAGACGATCCCCCTTTCGCGTAATGACGGAAGGGGGCTATACTTTGTTTGGCAGCAAATGACGTCGCATACATATTGAAAAGAGGGATTTCATGAATCGTCATAAGGAGCAGTTCCATGCACTCTCAGGGGATCTGATCGAATTTAAACCGCTGGAGATGAAGGATGTACCGGCTGTCCACGCATTCGCCTCCGACCCAGCGGTCTCGCGGTTCATCGGCTGGAAACAGATGGGAAGTATCGAAGAGACCGAAGAACACGTTCAGACACTTATCGGGCGTGAAGTGGAAGGCACCCATCTGTATTCATCCATTATTAGGAAATCGAGTCAGACTGTTATTGGGACGGTCATACTCTTCAACTTCGACGATGAAGCGAACCAGGCCGAGATCGGCTATGTCATCGGACAGTCCAGCTGGGGCAACGGCTTCGGAACGGAACTGGCTGCCCTGGTCAGCGGGTTCGGCTTCCGCACGCTGGGACTCCATAAGCTGCGGGCGGAAGTTGTGGACGCAAACATTGGTTCACTGCGCATTCTCGCGAAGAACGGTTACGAACAGGAAGGCAGGCTCCGGGATCACTATTTCATCGAAGGCTGTTATCATGACGCCATCATGCTCGGCAGGATCACCCCTATTCCGGGGAAATGAGGCAGAAGCCCTGGGCCTCCAACGGCAAATTCAAATAGTCCATTGTCACCTAACCGGCTCAATGGTAATCTTGAGGAAACGACTGTACGGTATAAGACGGGAGAGATGGTTCGGATGAATTTGCAAAATAGACTATTCCTTCTGACAGGAGCAGCATCACTGGTTTTTGCATACTGCATCTATTTGACTGATCTGTTTGCGCTCGGTGATGCGCATATGGCCTGGCTCGTCTTTGTCTCCGCGGTATCAGCCGTCTTGATGTACAAGGGCATGGGAGCCGCTGATCGTTCATCCCGCCGGGCTGCACTTGTGCTGCTGGTGCTTCTGGCGGCTGGCGGTTCCGCCTATGGCATCTGGCTTGCCGTGCTGTCCGGGTACGCATTCGTGGTCCAGCTGACCGGCTGGCTTGCCATGACCTTCGCAGCGGCCGCCCTCTGTTCGGTCCTGGCTGCAGACCGGCGGGAAGGCCGGTTCCTCCATGTCGTCAACATAGTGTTCGGCTTCCTGCTGACCGCTGGTACAGCCCGGCTGCTGTATGAGTATTACTTGTTCAGTGAGGACGGCCGGGGTGCAGTCTGGCTGCTTGGGATCCCGCTGGCATTATTTGCTGCCCTCTACAGCGGGCAGGCGTTGCTGGGCGGGAGACAAAACCGGCTGCTCCGTCTCGGGCTTGGTATCGTGCAGCTCCTTCTGCCGCTCGTCCTCTACTTCTTGTGGCGCACGATCACAGCCGGGGAGGGATGGATATGAAGAAACGGTTCGCCATGCTGGTGGTCGTTGCCGCGATGACCGGGGCATGTCTGTTTCTTGGATACATGTACCGTGTCCCGGCTGCGGAAAAGGAACAGGGGCTAACCGGGCAGTTCGATGTCTCGGCAGATGGCATCATCGCCTACACTGCGTACGAAAAAGGGAAACCGACGCTGTATGTGAAGACGGAGAACAGCAGGCAGATCGTCCAGCTGCCTGACGACCGGTCGATACTGGATCTGGCTATCACACCGGATGCCGAAGCTGTGTATTACATCGTTTCCGATGAAGAACTTGGAGAAAACAGTACAAGCACACTGTTTAAATCGGATTTGGGGAGCGGGCAGAGCGAAGAGGTTTTCACTGTTCCGGACATCATAACGGAATTGATGGCCGACCCTAAATCACCGGATCACTTATTCTATCTGCAGGCTGAAAAGTTCTCCGGCTATTCCCCGGGAGCAAGCCTGTTTCCATACGACTTCGATATCCATCGATACGATATGCAGAGCGGCCGGCGTGAGCGGCTGACAGATATGTCGCAGCAGAGCATGTCTTCGCTCCAGGTGTCCGGTGATGAAAACGCCGTCTATGTCCAGATGGACGAGGAAGAAGGGATGGCGGCCGATGGGGAACTGTCCGTGAAAGGGAGGATCTTCAAAATCCCGATCGATCGGCCGGACCGCAAACTGATCATCAGCATACCGGAAGACACCTCCGATCTGTATGATTTCGTACTGGTCCCCGACCGGGCGGAACTCATCTACCAGGCAATTGCCGGCACGGGTGAGGACGGCATGCTGGAGTACGAACTGTTCTCCTACAACTGGGACACACAGGAGATCCGGCAGCTGACCCGACTCCATGCCTACGCCGGTTCCCCGATCCAGGGGGCGGATGGAGCCGTCTATTTCATGGTCGACCGTGCGTTCGGCGAGATGTATTCCGATCAGGCGCTATTCCGGATGGAGCCTGACGGAACAGCTCTTGAGGAAATGTCACTGGATCGGAAATGAAAAAAAGCTGAGACCGCGGGAAAGTTCCCGGCAGTCGCAGCTTTTTTATTGGTCTGCGGCAGTCTCTATCGGAAGTGAAACTGCAGGTTCCGAAACGGACTTAAGGACGGACGCCCGCAGCAGCACGAAAACCGTTAAGATGAGCAGTATACTCGATCCGAATAGAATCCACGGGGCAGGAAGGACATCATACAGGAAGCCGAACAGCACCATCCCGAGCGGCATGAGCGCCATCGCCATCGTTTCAAGAATGGAGAATACACGGCCTTTGTAGTCGTCTTCAATCAGTTTCATCATGTATACCTGTAGAGGCGTGTTGATGAGCGGGATGACCGAGCCGGAGATGAGCGCGAGTATAGCGTAGTATCCGAACATTCCGCCATAAGGGAGCAGGATGAGAAGCGGCAGTGCCAGCAGGCTCATCTGGATGCCGAGACCGAGAATTCCCCATTTCGAAACAAGCAGAGGGGACTTGAACGGCTTCCGGGCTGCCAAATACACGGACATAAGAAGTGCGCCCACCGCAGTGGCGCCTTCGATCAGACCGAAATGCTCCGGCAGGATCTTCAGCTTTTCGATGAGGATGAACGAATAGCCGACACTGACTGCACCGAACAGGAAGTTGACGAGCAGTGCGACCCAGATCATTGCCATCAGGAGCGGCTGCAGACGGGCGTAGGCGACCCCCGCTTTCATGCTGTCAAGCATCTTCTCCTTCGGTGCACCTTCCGCTTTTTCCGCCCTGACGGCGAACAATGTGAAATCCATCGTCGACTCGAGCAGCACGGCAAGAAGGGAGGCGCCGGCATAGAGCATGAGGAAAACAGGCATATCGACGAATCCATACAGCAGACCGCCGACCGCCGGACTTGCGATGGCCGACAGGGAGATGGACATCTGGTTCATGGACATAGCGCGCTGCACGCGGTCTTCATCGACAAGACCTGTGATGGATGACGTGAACGCCACACCCGAGAAAGTGGAGGCGATCGACAGCACGACCGTCGTTCCGTAAATCGCCGGCAGGGATAATCCGTAGAGGATACTAATCCCCATCAGGACAATGATAGCCGCGGTGGAGACGACCTGGGCGGTGATGACCACCCGCTTGCGTGAATACGTATCGGCGACATATCCCGCGAACGGTCCGAGCAGCGTACGCGGCAGGATACTGCAGATGAGATTGGCGGCAAAGCTGGTTGCAGAGCCGGTCAGCTGCAAAATATAGAAACTGATGGCAAACGAGTAGATCTGCGCGCCGAACGAGCCGATCAGCTTGCTCGCTGTGAACGTCCAAAGATGATAGGTGGCGCGTCTCAGTTTGACGGAGGTGCCGTCCATAATTCCCACTCCATTCTGAAAGTTTAATTGAATTAAACAAAGGGTATCATGAGGATGCTTCCATTTCAAGCGAAAGTTTAATATAATTAAACTATGCAAACGGACGGGAGTGAGGCATCATGACTACATTAGGCGAACGGATCCGGACTCTGCGGAAAGAACGGAAGCTGACATTGGAAGCTTGCGCAGGGGAGCAGATGACGAAAGGGATGCTCAGTCTGATTGAGAATAACAAAGCGAATCCTTCCATGGATAGTTTGAATTATTTGGCAGGACGGCTCGAAGTGGAAGTATCGGAACTTCTGGAAGAACTGAGCGGCAGTGAACTGCGTGAATTGCTCGACCAGACGGAACAACTGTACAAGTCGGAGGATTCGGCTGCTTATGATGAAGCGGTGAATCTGATCGAGCCACTCGTACCTAAGCTGAAAAGGGGCTATGAAGCAGCGAGATTGCTCGAAATTTATGGCCGCTTGCAATTTCACTTGAAGCGGCCGGACTGGCAGCCAGCCGTGGAAATGGCATCGGAACTATACGGAGAGCTCAATATTCTGCCGCGCCGTGCAGCTGTTGGGATTTTCAGGGCACTTGTTTTGTTTACGGAGCATCATTATGAAAAAGCGCTCGCTTGTCTGATGGAGGAAAAAGGTGAGGTGACCAGCGGGAGCGGCTATATCGATCCGCTGACCCATCTGGATTTTTACACGTATGAGGTGCTCATGCGCTTTGCGGTAAATGATACGGAAACTGCCACAACGCTATTGAAGGAAGCGATTGCGTATTCGAAAGAACATCGTATTTTCTATCAGATCGGACAGCTATATCGTGTGGCTGCATATAAAGCGGTCATTGACGGCGATGAAGTGGCGCTGGATTATTACGAGCGGAAGATTCTGCAGTATGGTGAATTTGCGGAGGACGAACACGCTATCTGGTATACGAAACTGATGCGGATCCACCAGCTGAATTCCATGCGGGGGGACAGCGAAGGGGCACTTCGAAAACTTGATGAGCTGCCGGAGCCGATACCGGAGGTTGATTTCTTCCGGAATTTCTTTCTGTTGGAACGCGGGAAAGCACTGTATGGAACGGGAAAATACAGGGAAGCCTTGCGTCTGCTGGAGAAGGTAGTGATTGCGGAAGAGATCCATCATCCATTTGACCTGTCCATCTATTATGAAAAGGATGCCTATGCGGCACTTTGCGCAGAACAGATCGGGGATTTGGCGTACGCAAGAGACCTTGCGAGAATTGCGAAAAAGAATATGGCGCAGTTACCGGATTCTCCCTATGCACACTTTGTAGAAGAAACCGCTGGCCGGCTGGGCGTCTGAACAAAAAAAGCAGGGAGCGCACGGTATGCGGCGCTCCCTGCTTTTTGTCGTTCGTTTATTTGAATACGTGCATGCGTTCTTCGACAGGCATGAACTCCTTGTCGGATGCAGGTGCTGCAACTTTACCGAAAGGCATCTGGCTCATCAGCTTCCATGATGACGGCAGGTTCCACTCGGCTTTCACGGCATCGTCGATGAGTGGGTTGTAGTGCTGGAGGCTTGCGCCGTAGCCTTCATCCGACAGCGCTGTCCAGATGACATATTGCAGCATGCCGGATGATTGCTGCGACCATGTCGGGAAGTTGTCTTTATATTCTTCGAACTGCTCCTGCAGCGTTTCGACGGTTTGCATATCTTCGAAGAAGAGGATGGTGCCATAACCGCCTGCAAACATTTTCATACGCTGTGCAGTCGACCCGAAGTTTTCGGCAGGAACGATTTTCTTCAATGTGTCACTTGTGATCTCCCACAAGCGGTCGCTCTGTTCGCCGAGCAGAAGGACGACACGGGCGGTCTGTGAGTTGAAAGCGGATGGGGTATGCTTGACGGCATGCTGGATGAGCGCTTCGAGCTGCTCGTCGGATAGGATCGGCTCACTGCTGATTCCATAAATGGAACGCCGGTTTTCAACAGACTTTAAAAAAGAGTTGGACACGATGGATTCCTCCTTGGTTGAATAAGCAAAACGCAGTTTCGTTTGCTTCCCTTTTAGTATAGTCATCGACTGTCCATTGTGGAAGTACGCACTTTAAAGTGCTATAGTATCTAAAAAGAAACTATTGGGGGATGGATAGGATGGAAAGCGAGAAAGTCGAAGTCTCACAATGCAAAGTGGAAGAGGCACTCGGTATCGTTGTCGGCAAGTGGAAGCCCGTGATCATCCTTCATCTGATGCACGAAGGGACGAAGCGCTTCAGCGAGCTGAAACGCAGCATGCCGGGCATCACGCAGAAGATGCTGACGAAGCAGCTGAGAGAACTGGAAGATGAAGATATTATTGAGCGGACCGTCTATCCGCAAGTGCCGCCGAAAGTGGAATATTCCATGACTGAGTATGGGCTGACGCTCGGTCCGATCCTCGAGGCGATGCATGAATGGGGCACCCGGCATGTCCTGCACAAGCAGACGTTCAGGACAATCGAAGACCAGGCAGAATGAGATTAGGTGATGCAGAAACCGTTCAGACTGGGCTGGACGGTTTCTGATCGTTTTACCAATGGCGAGCAAATTAATTTACTAATTGAAAAATCGTGGTATGCTGTAAAACATTAAAAAGCTTTTCATCTAAAAAGTTGCACAAGGGAAAGATAGTGAGGTGGCGTTTCATGGGAAAGGGCAAAGGCGGCTGGTTCCGGGAAAGTTCCGGAATTAGCCTGGAGGAGGCCAATAGTACAATCGATGTCCGGAACAAAAAAGGGTTCTGGCGCAAACTGGCGGCGTTTGCCGGTCCTGGTTCACTCGTAGCTGTCGGGTATGTGGATCCGGGCAACTGGGCGACTTCCATAGCGGGCGGGGCGCGTTTCGGTTATTTGCTGCTAAGTGTCATTCTGATCTCCAGTTTAATAGCTGTGCTGCTGCAGTCGCTTTCTGCCAAGCTCGGCATCGTTACGGGGAAGGACCTGGCACAGGCCACGAGCGCGTCCGTTGGAAAGAAGACATCGGTCTTCCTCTGGCTCATTACAGAGCTTGCGATCATCGCGACCGATCTGGCTGAAGTGATCGGGTCTGCCATCGCACTGAATCTGCTGTTCGGCATCCCGCTGCTGGCAGGTATCGCTATCACCACTCTGGATGTCCTGCTGCTGCTCTATTTGCAGAGCAAGGGATTCCGTATCATCGAAGCGATCGTCATTGTGCTGATGGTCACGATTTTCACGGTGTTCGTATTTGAAGTGATTTCATCCAATCCGGACGTGTCCGACTTGTTTGCAGGATTTGTCCCTCATGCGGAAATTGTTACAGATCCAAGTATGCTGTTCATCGCCCTGGGAATTCTGGGAGCGACCGTCATGCCGCACAACCTGTATCTCCATTCATCCATCGTCCAGACGCGGAACTACGAAAGGACCCAGGAAGGGAAGAAGGAAGCCATCAAGTTCTCGCTGATCGACTCGGGATTTTCACTGACGGTTGCGTTCCTTATCAACTCCGCCATCCTGATTTTAGGAGCGGCTGCGTTTTACGGTACGGACCTCGAGGTGACAGAAATCGAAGCGGCCTATGAACTGCTGAGTCCGACGCTCGGTGTGGGGATAGCGAGTACGCTGTTTGCGGTTGCGCTCCTTGCCTCCGGCCAGAACTCGACGATCACTGGTACGATCAGCGGCCAGATCGTCATGGAGGGATTCATCAACCTCCGGATCTCTCCTTGGCTGCGCAGACTGATCACCCGCCTGCTCGCGGTCATTCCGGCATTCATCGTCACGTGGATTGCAGGGTCGAAAGGAACCGGGGAACTGCTGTTGTGGAGTCAGGTGATCCTGAGCCTCGCGCTGCCGTTTGCAGTCGTGCCACTCGTGAAGTTCACGAGTGACAGGGAGAAAATGGGGGAGTTCGTGAACTCCTTGCCGGTCAAGCTGCTGGCATGGATCAGCACGGTCGTCATCATCGTCTTGAATGTGTTCCTGATCGGCTATATCGTCATCACAGGCCATGATCTTGGCTGACTGGAAAACGCCTCTGCCCGCAGAGGCGTTTTTTGGCGGATGAGGTGGCAGACGTCCTGAGTTTTTAGTATGATAGCTTGTAGTTGTGAAATGGGGAGACAGCCGTTTCACTTGAATCTTGGAAGAGAGAACAGGTGTGCATAATGAGTTTATTGACAGTATCGAACTTAAGCCACGGGTTTGGTGACCGTGCGATTTTTGAAGATGTTTCGTTCCGGCTGCTGGCCGGCGAGCATATCGGACTGATCGGGGCGAATGGCGAGGGCAAATCGACGTTCATGAATATCATCACCCGGAAACTGGAGCCGGATGCCGGAACGGTTTCCTGGGCGAAGCGTGTGCGGGTCGGGTATTTGGATCAGCACGCGGCACTGAAACAGGGGATGACGATACGTGATGCCTTACGGACGGCGTTCCAGTACTTGTACGACATGGAAAGTGAGATGAATGAACTGTTCGAGAAGATGGCGGATGTGGAGCCGGATGAGCTGGAGAAGATTCTGGAAGAGACCGGTCAGATCCAGGACGATCTCGAACAGCATGATTTCTATATTCTCGATGCGAAAGTGGAAGAGGTCGCGAACGGGCTCGGGTTGGACGAGTTCGGCCTTGACCGGGATGTGAATGACTTGAGCGGCGGGCAGCGGACGAAGGTGCTGCTCGGCAAACTGCTGCTTGAGAAACCCGATATCCTATTGCTGGATGAGCCGACGAACTACTTGGATGTCGAGCACATCGAGTGGCTGCGCAATTACCTGCAGAATTATCCGAGCGCATTCATCCTCATTTCGCATGATATCCCGTTCCTGAACAGTGTCGTGAACCTGATCTACCATATGGAGAATCAGGAAATCACTCGCTATGCGGGCGATTATGATGAATTCCTGCGTGTCCATGAGATGAAGAAACAGCAGGCGGAAGCCGCATATAAGAAGCAGCAGAAGGAGATTGCAGGACTCAAGGATTTCGTCGCGCGCAACAAGGCGAATGCCGCAACGAGCGGCATGGCGAAGTCCCGCCAGAAAAAGCTCGACCGCATGGAAGTCATTGAATTGGATGCCGAGAAGCCGAAGCCGCATTTCGATTTCAAGGCGGCCCGGACCCCGAGCAAGTACTTGTTCGAGACGAAACAGCTCGTGATCGGCTATGATGAGCCGCTGTCGAGCCCGTTGGATCTCGTAATGGAACGCGGGCAGAAGATCGCGCTGTCCGGCGCGAACGGTATCGGGAAAACAACTCTGTTGAAAAGTGTGCTGGGGGAAATCCCAGCACTGTCCGGGTCTGTGGAACGCGGTGAGCACCTGCATATCGGCTATTTCGAGCAAGAACTGAAATCGGACAGCGACAAGACGTGCCTGGAAGAGATCTGGAGCGAGTTTCCGAGCTTCACGCAGTATGAAGTGCGTGCAGCACTTGCCCGGGTCGGCCTGACGACCAAGCATATCGAGAGCAAAGTGAAAGTGCTGAGCGGCGGGGAGCGGGCGAAAGTCCGTCTGTGCAAACTCGTGAATGAGGAGACGAACCTGCTTGTGCTGGATGAACCGACGAACCATTTGGATGTCGATGCCAAAGCGGAACTGAAGCGCGCGCTGCAGGATTATAAAGGCAGCGTGCTGCTAATTTCGCACGAGCCGGATTTCTATGATGGCGTTGTGAACCATGTATGGAACGGGGAGACGTGGACGACCAAGATGTTTTAAGAGAGGGAGGAGCTGCCGCGGCAGCTCCTTTTTGGATTGGGTCGGGCGCCGGACTAGTGCAGCGGCCTATCGGACAGTTGAGGGCAGGTATCGGACACTTGGCGGGAAGTATCGGACATTTCGCCGAAGATATCGGACAGTTGGCGCGGCATATCGGACACTTCGCCGAATGTATCGGCATCCGGACACAATTCAAGGGCCGGCCTGGTGCTCGCGCCGCTCGTTTTCTGTGGAGCGACCATGGGCGCGGCGGCTGGCTGGTACACGAAACACTCCCTGGCGCGAGAAAAGGGGCAAGTCAGGTCTTTGCCCCAGGCGATCGGACAAATGAGGGGGAGTATCGGACACTTGGCGGGAAGTATCGGACATTCCGCCGAAGATATCGGACAGTTGGCGCGGCCTATCGGACACTTCGCCGAATGTATCGGCATCCGGACACAATTCAAGGGCCGGCCTGCCGACGATGCTCCGTATTCACCCGTCCGTCACCCTGCAGCCCACTCCGCTGCTTTTTAAACAGTCAAGGTGCAAAACCCGGCACAATCGGGTACAGAAGGACAAGGGGTGAGCGTATGGAAAAGGGACAGACCATTGTCGGGATCGAGGAAGGGCTGCATGGGCAGCAGGAAGAGACGGCGCTGTTCGGGATGGGGTGCTACTGGGGGCCGGATTCCCGTTTCGGCAGCCTGCCGGGTGTGCTGCGGACCCGGGTCGGCTTTGCCGGCGGAACGACAGAACAGCCCGTCTACCGGAACATGGGCGACCACACGGAGACGGTCGAAATCGTCTTCCGGCCGTCAGTCATTTCCTATGAGGACCTGCTGCATGTCTTCTGGGAGAACCATTACCCGAACCGGGACGAGTACAAAGGGCGTCAGTACATTTCACTGATACGCTATTTCAGCGAAGAACAGAAGGAGACGATCGGACGGGTGAAACAGGAGATGGAGGACCGGCTCGGCGAACCGATCGAAACGGACATCGCTCCGTTCGCTTCGTTCACGCCCGCCGAGGAGCCGCATCAGAAATACTATCTGAAACGGTATCCGAAAGCGCTGGAACAGCTGTCAGCCCTGTACCCGGAGGAATCACTGCTGACCCCGTCTGCCTACGCAGCGCGGCTCAATGGGCTGGTGAAAAGTTTCGGGTCAAAAGAGGAACTGACCATCGAAATCAGGACGTGGCCGATCCCGGCAGCAGATCAAACGAAACTGATCGACCAGCTCCACAGTATGAAATGGTGATAGGAAGTGACAGACCGGAGCAGGTTTCCCGGATGGGAGGCCTGCTCTTTTCCATGCAGAGCCCGCTCCATTCCCAACGACTTCCTGAAAATATGATTAAAACGTGCATCTGTGGAAATACTTACAAGCAGATTCAGCCGGAGCACAGGCTGAACACAGATTTTAATCATTGAAGGAGGAACGTATTTGAAAACCATTTTTCAGCTAGTTACTTTCGCGGCGGCGATGTCCTTGTTTGCAGCCACTGCATCCGCTGAGCCGCTGGACTTTCGGGGAGGACCGAAAACAGGGGAACAGACCGAACAGCTGGCCCACCTCTTCAAGACAGCGGCTGGCACCGGACAGCAAGTGGGACAGACAGCTGCAGAGATTGAAAAACCTGCTCTTACGTATACAGTGAAAGCCGGGGATACGCTGTTTGCGATTGCGGCTGCTCACAAGGTTCCGCTGGATTCACTTGTTGCCTGGAACGCATTGACCAGTGATCTGATTCACCCAGGTGATACGCTGAATGTTGCACGGAGTGCACCCGGCTCGGCAACGAATGAGGCCAGGATGACAACCGCCGCTGTAAAGGCAGCAACTATCGAGCCGAAGCAGACCATTGCGATTTCAGGGAAGACAGAGACTGCACAGCCGGCTGCCGCCCCGCCGTCTGATGCAGCAAGCGTCCCGGTTTCCGCCCCATCAGGGAGAGAACTTACAGTGACCGCGACAGCCTACACGGCATATTGCGCCGGATGCTCAGGAACGACGAGGACGGGCATTGACCTGAGGGCGAATCCAGGTCTTAAAGTAATCGCTGTCGATCCGTCCGTCATTCCGCTCGGCTCGAAAGTGTGGGTGGAAGGGTACGGCGAAGCGATTGCCGGAGATACGGGCGGGGCCATCAAAGGACAAAAGATTGATGTGTTCATTCCGTCGCAGTCGTCAGCTGTGGCCTGGGGTGTTAAAAAAGTGCGGGTGAAAGTACTGAACTGACCAGCCGGAGACAACCTCTCCGGCTTTTTCCTGCAGAAAAATTGAAACTGCTGTAGAATGGGAGTCGGGATGACATACATATTGCAGAAGAATAGGGGCAAACTATAATGATTGATTGGAACAAAAAGGTCTATGACTATCTGATGGATAGGATAACTGAGATTACAGACGACTGGCTCGCGCTCCGCGATCAGGAGAAAGACTCGATCTACTCTCTTGATGCAGGCGAGGCAGCTGAAAAAATGCTGCGCGAACAGAATAATATGACGAACCGGACGATTGCCAGCAGTCTGCTCGGGCCGTCCGGCAATTTTGATGAACTCAAACGGGAATGGGCGCAGCTCCTGGCTGCGAGCCGTGTCGCTTCGAATACCCCGATCCACCAAGTTGTGGAGGCTATCAGCCGAGTCCGCAAAGTATTTTGGCGCAAAATTGAGCGTTTCGTTGGCGAAGAAGACACAGACATTCCCAATTCGGCAGTGCTCCAGTGGGGCGAAACGATCCATCTTGCCTTCGATGAACTGCTTACAGCATTCACCGAACAATACTATAAATTGATGACGACTCGGCTCACTGCCCAGCAGAGCCTGATCCATGAGCTCAGTTCGCCGATCATCCAGGTGAATGAGACGGTCGGGATCCTGCCGCTCGTCGGGGATATCGATACGGACCGTGCAAAGATGATTTTGGAAACCGTCCCGGAAAAGTGCGCGGAATTGAATATATTGCATCTTTTCATTGATTTGTCGGGGGTATCGATCATCGACACGATGGTAGCGAACCAAATCTATGAAGTGATCCAAGTGCTCAGTCTTCTCGGCGTGAAAGCGACGATCACCGGAATCCGTCCTGAGATTGCCCAGACATCCATTCAGCTGGGACTGGATTTCACTTCGATTTCTACTTACAGTTCCCTGCGGCAGGCGCTGAAAGACCGGTTCGTATTCCAGAAAATAAACTGAGTAACTTTATAATGACGGGGACGGCGGAATCACGGAAGTTGCTTCCCGACAGCCTCATCAGATAGACTTGGCGGAAGATGACGGAAACGGAAAAAGGCGTTTCGGCAAGGAGGAACAAAATTGACAGAACGTAAAATTGTATTTTTCGATTTGGACGGTACGCTGATGAGTGAGGACAAAACAATACTGCCTTCCACGAAGGAAGCTCTTCATGCATTGAGGAAAAAAGGGATCATCACGGTCATCTGCACCGGACGCTCCCCGTTCATGTTCAGACAGCTGACAAAGGACCTCGAGTTCGACTCCTATGTGTCCATGAACGGCCAGCATGTGGTTTTCGAAGGCCAGGAGATCTTCTCGAACCCGATGGATGCAGAAATGCTGGCGGAAGTGACCGGGCTTGCGAAAGAACAAGGGCACGGCATTACGTATTCGAACCATGATCAGTTCGCGGCCAACGTGGCGGATCACGCATTCATCCAAGGAAGTCTCGGCGGACTGAAGATCGGCTATCCGGAAGTGGACGAGGAAGTGTTCCGCAAATCGCCGGTCCATCAGATCCAAGTGTACTGTTCAGAAGAGGATATGGACCTGTATAAGGAACGCTACCCGGACTATTCGTTCATCCGCTGGAGCAATAACGCGGTCGACATGCTGCCGGCAGGAGCCTCGAAAGCGGTCGGCATCCTGAAAGTGATGGAGCACACCGGAATCCGTACAGAGAACAGCTATGCGTTCGGGGATGGTCCGAACGACTTTGAAATGCTCGAGTATGTCGGCACTGGCATCGCGATGGGAAATGCCCTTCCGGAGTTGAAGGAACAGGCGGACCTGATCACGGATACGTGTTCGAACGATGGGATCGCCAAAGGGCTCATTGCTGCCGGATTGCTGAAAAAGGATGAAATTCTTGCTGCGTTCCAATAACGCGGTATAACACGGGGCGGCTGGTGAGTCCGGTGAGGGAGGGGGGAGTCACTGTGAGTGGAAAAAGTACGGAAGCCAATATTACAGGATTTCTTTCAACTTTTCTCAGAACGCACTTCGGAAAAGGACCGACATCGATACGCGTGACGATTCAAAAACCCTACGTCGTCATGCATCTGAAAGGATTCATGGCGCCCATGGAAGCGATCCTCTGCAGACAGGGGGAAGAGAAGCGTATTCTCGAAACGCGGGATCTGCTCATGCAGGAAATCGGTCCGCTTCTGATGGAAGGTCTGGGGGAGCAGCTCGGAGACACAGTCACCGACTTGTTTGCGGATTGGAACTTGGACGAACGCACCGGTATCATCATTGGGCTGACAGGAGCGGCGCCGGAAGAAAACGGCTTCAGCTGGCCTGACGAGGTGGATAAAGAAGAATTACATAAGCGCGTCGCACAGGCAAATGCCAAATCGCAGAAGGTCCCTGGCTTTTTAGACAGTTTCTGGCTGAATGACCGAACAGTGCTCATCAAGCGGGCTGATATTCTAGTGGAAATCGAGAAAGAGCTTGTCCGGCAGGGCTACGATGAAGTGCTGCGGCTCGTCAAGCGGCCGCTGGAGCGGAAACTGTTCAAAGAGGCGGGACTTGAACCGATCTTGAGGCGGGATATCGAGGAAGTTTACATGGATTGGGAATTCGATCTGGATGTCGGCTATATCGTTTTCATTTTGGGGCCGGCCCGTACGGAAACGTGAGTAATAGTGCACTGGGCGAACAGAGTAAATTATCTGCGAGTCCTCTTTTTTATCCAATATAGATAGGGTAGACTTATCACAATGATAGGTACCATTCGTGCATAAAGGCACACTATAGCGCAGGCTGAGTATTCCAGACAATAGAGCTGGCAATAACGCCAAAAAGAATGATTCAGTTCATTCTTTTTGGCGTTTTTATTTTTATTATGTATGAGAGGCTGGGATCGGTATGTATTTCATCGACCATTTGAACAAAAAAATCCATAACGGCGCAAAAGCCGGGGACGCGTGCGGATTCATCGGTACGCCTTCGGACGCACGGGAATTCACGGATTCCGAGGAAAAGATCGAGTACTTGAAGAAGACGGAACGCTATATCTCTTGTTCCCATTGCACCCATGACGGGCTGAACGTCTTTCCGTATAATTTGCCGCCCGCAGATGGTGAAGCATGAACCGGGATGCCAGACCAGTCCGCCGGCTGTCCGCTGTGGCTGGGAAGCATAGCAGTCCCCGGGGCATCTGGTATCCCGGATATTTTTGAAGTTCTGGCATAACTGAAAAACAAAAAAACGCACTGCCCGCGAAGGGAAGTGCGTTTTTGATATGGCCGCCTTTGCCGTATTGCAATACATAGAAAGTTTTAAACCACCACTCCTCAAAGTGGGTGTTCGCAGGACTCTTCCTGTCCGTCCGGCCAGCGAAGTGGCCGGCTTGCCATTTCCAGTCCTATATAAAACTCCCTTTTACAGCTTAAAGGTTAAAACTTTATGGGAATACGTACAATGCAGCTTATGGACTTATCTTACGCCTGACTGCGGAAAAATGCAATGGTATTGTTTGGCTGTTTCCCGTTAGAATCGGTCAGCCGGCAAAATAGGGTGTCCGGACGCTTTACCGTCTGCTCAATGAGGCATCCGGACCTGGAATACCGCCAGTCGGCAGCTATTCTTTTTATGTTAAATAAAAGTTCACGTAATCGACAAGGATAATGCAGAAAATTGGTTGTCTTTTCCTCAGGGAACTCCCTATAATGAAAGTATCTTAGTTAAGGAGCTGGAGTATTTGAAGTTCGGGAAATCGACTGCTTCAAAAGTTTATATCATCCTGTCCCTGTTAGTCATTGGCGCGGCCTCGGTGTTTTTCTGGCTGACCAGTGATGCCCATCGTGCAAACCCGGTGTCCTATGCCTCACTCGAGCAGAAGCTGGCGGCTGCGACCGACAAAGCTTCACTGAAAGAGACCTCATCAGGCAAACTCTATCTGCAGACAGAAAGCGGCCTGTATGTGACAAACGTCCGTCCTGCAAGCGAACTGGCGGAGCAGCTTGTCAAAACATATAATGTTTCCTACACCTATTCGGGCAGCAATGCCTCAGGGTACATCGTCGGGGGGCTTCTGCTGGCGGCCCTGCTGACGTTTTTCGTCCTCCAGCGGAAAGGGAAGCTCGGGGTCGGCGCCTCATCCATGAAGCACAGCGCTTCGAAGGAAACGCCGCTCCCCGATATCACGCTGAATGATATCGGCGGCCTGTCACAGGAGATGAAAGACGAAATCCATCAGACTCTGGAAATCATCAAAGACCCTGCACGCTCTGCGGCACTCGGCGTGAAAGCGCCGAAAGGCATTCTGCTCGAAGGGCCTCCGGGGACCGGTAAAACGCTCCTCGCCCAGGCGATTGCACACGAAATCGGTGCGTCGTTCTACTCGTCAAGCGGTGCGGCGTTCACGGAATTGTTCGTCGGTGTCGGTGCGTCGCGTATCCGGACACTGTTCCAGAATGCCCGAAAGCAGAGCAACGCGGTGATCTTTATCGATGAAGTCGACGCACTTGCCGGCAAACGGAAGGCGCACGGCGGGGAAGAAGGGGAAAAGACGCTGACGGAACTGCTCGTCCAGCTGGATGGCGGTTCGGATAACGAAGGCGTCCTGTTCGTTGCGGCGACCAACCGGAAAGACATGCTCGACGAAGCATTCCTCCGTCCCGGCCGGATCGATTACACATTCCAGGTGCCGCTGCCCGACACTGTCGGCCGGCGTGAGATCATGGATATCCATACGAAAGGCAAGGCGCTCGCGCCGAACGTCGCAGCCTCCCTCGACATGCTTGCGGAAAGCACATCCGGTTTCTCTGGTGCCCAGATCAGTGCCCTGTTTACGACAGCGAGCAAACGGGCGATCCGGGAAGGCCGGACGGAAATCGATAAAAGTGATATGGATTTCGCCATCGACCGTACGATTCTT
The DNA here is from genome assembly GCF_030406775.1 of Sporosarcina trichiuri. NCBI lineage: Bacteria > Bacillati > Bacillota > Bacilli > Caryophanales > Caryophanaceae > Sporosarcina > Sporosarcina trichiuri. The sequence continues at coordinate 170,425 of NZ_CP129119.1, forward strand.
GGGAATACGTCCCGCACGCTGAACGATCCGCTGACGAAACGCCGTGTGGCGATCCACGAATCGGGCCACGCCCTTATTTCGGCCCTCACAAAGCCGCACTCCGTCCGCAAGGCGACTATCATTCCGCGGGGGCAGGCGCTCGGCTATGTAGCTCCCATCCAAAAGGAGCTCCACTTGCAGACGGCCAGCGAACTGCTCGACCAGGTGAGTATGATCCTCGGCGGCGGTATCGCGGAACGTCTCTATCTCGGAGAGCACAGCATCGGAGTGAGCGGAGACGTCGAGCAGGCGAAAGACATCATCGGCAAGATGGTGGATACCGGCCTGCTGCAGGATGGCTTCACCCTGACATTCAGCAATACGGATAAAGAGAAGAGAATGCAGGAGATCTTCGATACGGCTGTCAAACGTACCGAAGAGCTCATCACGGGGCATGCCGTGCAATTCGAGAACCTGGTGACGGAATTGTATAAGAAAGAGACGCTGGACGGTGAGGAAGTGCACGCCCTCGTCTGCGGTGAAAAGAAAGAAGCGGTACTCGTCTGAATAAGAACTATACAAAAAGCTGCCCGGAAATCCGACTGGATTCCCGGACAGCTTTTTTTCAGCGTCTGCGTCCTGCAGGCCTGTTCTGCTCTTTTTTGTCATTCATAAATTTCATGACGACCGGCAGGATGATCGGTCCCCATTTGATCGCGCTTTTCACGACTTTGGTCAGTTTCATAGCAATCTCTCCCCAACAACTTAGTAGTACTCCATTCCCGTAAGCGGAAGCAGGGTAAACCTGTCAGTTGCTGGAATGTATTTCTTTTCGGAGATCATCGTAGATATCGCGTTTCAGCTGGAGGAACTCTTCACTGAGCAGCAGCTCCTCGGATCGCGGCCGTGCGAACGGTACAGTCAGATCCCGTTTCACCACTGCGGGTTTGTTCGACAGCACGAGAATCCGGTCGGAAAGGAACAGGGCTTCGTCGATATCATGGGTGATGAACAGGATCGACTTCCGGTTCGCTTCCCAGATGGACAGCAGCCACTGCTGCATTTCAAGGCGTGTGAATTCATCGAGCGCCGAAAACGGTTCGTCGAGGCAGATGATCGGCTGCGGCGCATTCAGACTCCGGATGAACGACACACGCTGCTTCATGCCGCCCGATAATTCACCGGGGTACGCATGCTCATAGCCTGCAAGACCGGCGCTCTGTATCAGGCCGAGCGTCTTCTCCGTATCCTGTGCAGTGCCTGCGATTTCCGCACTGAGCTGCACATTCTGCAGTACGGTGCGCCACGGGAACAGCGCGGGGCTCTGGGGCATGTAGCTGATATGGCCTCTCGATCCGTTCACTACCGTTCCATCGAGGGATATCGTGCCGCTGTCGGGCGGATACAAGCCGCCGATCAGCTGGAAGATCGTACTTTTTCCGCTCCCCGACGGACCGAGGACTGAGACGAATTCACCATCACCGACAGTCAGCGAAATTGCATCAAGGACATGGTTCGTTCCGTACGACTTCGCTATGTTATGCAGTTCAAGCTGCGCCATCTGCAGTCCCTCCTTTGCCGCGTGTACGGAGCACGGCTTTTTCAACCATGGATATGAGCCCGAAATAGAGAAGGCTCAGCACCATGATCAGAACAATCGCGACAAATACCCGGTCCGTCTTGAACGATGAAGAGGCAAGGGTCATATAGACACCGATGCCCTTGCTTGCGCCGAGCCATTCCGAAATGACAGCGCCCATGACACTGTAGGTTGCAGCAATCTTCAGTCCCGAGAATAGGGAAGGAAGCGCATGCGGCCATTGCAGTTTCCAGAAAATCTGCCGGTCCGAGGCACCGATCATCTTCAGATAGTGAAGCATATCGCGGTCCGTCTGGCGGAACCCATCCAGTGCGGCGATCGTAACCGGAAAGAAACAGACGAGTGTAATGACGATCACTTTCGGCAGGATGCCGAAGCCGAACCAGATGACCAGAAGCGGTGCCAGGACGATCACCGGGATGTTCTGCGAGAGGATGAGCAGCGGGTAGAACGCCTGCTGCAGCGCCGGCGCACGGAACAGGACGACAGCTGTGCCGATGCCGACTGTAAGCCCCGCGAAATAGCCGGCGGCGGACAAGGTGATCGTCGATACGATGTGCGGTAAATAAAGTGCCGAACCAGTCACAGCTTCTGCCACAATCCCTGACGGTCTGGGGAGAAGCCAGGCGGGAACGCTGAACAGCCGGACAGCAGCTTCCCACAGAAAGAGCAAAAGGATGAGGACCGCAGCGGGCCGCCATCCTTTTTTCCATAACGTGCTCAATCGTACTTCTCCGTCAGCCTGCCCATGGACGCGCCTTCAGGGTTCATATAGATCTTCACTTGGGAAATGACACTCACGGCACCTAGCTCCGTCATCCTGGTGTTCATCTTCTCGATGATTCCGAGGAGTTCAGTGAGTTCACCTTCCATCGTCGTCTCGAGCGGCGCAACCCGGTAAGGGACTCCGGAGCTGTCGATCACTTCGATCGCGGCATCCACGTACGGGATGACATCCTCTCCGTTCGGTGTCTTCGGGATGATTTGAATGCTGACAAGTGCGTTAGCCATTTCGGGTTCCTCCTCAATTCGGTAAAAAGTCGTTTGTGAATGCGTCTTCGGGAATGAATTCCCCGTCAAGCAGCCCGTTTTCTTTCATCCAGTCCGCATAGTTTGTCCAGGTTTCAAGCTTTTGCTCGCCGAAACGCGGGGCGTCATCCTGATATTTCGGAGAGAGCCACTGCTGGCTTTTCTTCACGAGTTCCGGGTCCAGGTCAGGTACGGCATTCGCCAGAATTTCCGCAGCTTCCTCGGGATTTTCAATCGCGAACTCATAACCTTTCACTGTGGCGGCTGTGAATGCCCTGACGGTGTCCGGATCCTTGTTGATCAGCTTTTCGCCAGTCGTCAGGACCGGTGTGTAATAATCGAGCTTATCGGAATAATCCTTCAAGTACTGCATGTTGAGTTCCATGCCCCGCATCTCGGCTTCGACTCCTGTCCAGCCGTAATACACCCAGGCCAGATCCACATCCCGCCGGATTGCCGTGAAAAAGTCGGAAGACCCCATGTTGATGAAATTCACTTTGCTGACGTCGCCGCCATCCTGCTCCATGAGTGATTTGACGACAGCCTGTTCAACAGGTGCGCCCCAGCCGCCATAGTTTTTGCCTTCGAAGTCTTTCGGGGATTCAATTCCTTCTTCTTTCAGGGAAGCGAAGCCCGATGTGTTGTGCTGGATAAGCGCGGCGATCGAGACGATCGGGATATCCGCTGCGCGCGCCTCGGTCAGCGCTTCCTGTGCACCTATTCCGAATTCTGCTTTTCCTGATGCGACGAGCTGGTCAGCTCCCGCCTCGCCCGGCATGATGATTTCCACGTTCAGCCCTTCATCCTTGAAATAGCCTTTTTCCTGAGCAACATAGATTCCCGTGTGGTTCGTGTTCGGCGTCCAATCGAGCGCAAAGCGGACATTTTTCACGGAGTCCTTACTACTGCCTGTATCCTCGGCGTTTTCACCGCCGCCTCCGCTTCCGCATGCGCCGAGCAGAAGCATGGCGGGAAGCAGGATGCCTGTCAATCGTTTCAATCCGTTTCCCTCCTGTTGGTTCACACTGCAACAAGAAAACGCGCACTCCCATACAGCAGGAGTGCGCGTCACATAATCATTATGCAATGAATATGTTCCCTCCGCTGGCGTTACCCAGATCAGGTTCAAAGGGTCTGCAGAATCTGCATCTCAACCGGTTGTCCGGTACCCCTACATATTGTCAGTGATGAAATTAGTCTATCCAACTACTACTTTGCCATACTTTCGGTGAACCTGCAACTCGGTTCTTCGGGCGGTTTTTCCTTTTCCCATTGAATTCAGTCATGATATACTGAGGAGTAAGGAAATTACAACTGATTCTGCAAACAGAAAGCGAGTGGTCACAATGGGCCGTAAGTGGAACAACATCAAAGAAAAGAAGGCGTCAAAAGATGCGAATACCAGCCGGATTTACGCAAAATTCGGCCGTGAAATATATGTAGCAGCGAAACAGGGGGAACCGGATCCGGAATCGAACCAGGCGCTGAAGATCGTTCTGGAGCGTGCGAAGACGTACAGCGTTCCGAAAACGATCATCGAGCGGGCAATTGAGAAAGCAAAAGGCGGAGGCGACGAGAATTACGACGAACTCCGCTATGAAGGCTTCGGACCGAACGGCTCCATGGTCATTGTCGATGCACTGACAAACAACGTTAACCGGACAGCCTCCGAAGTGCGTGCAGCGTTCGGCAAAAACGGCGGCAACATGGGAGTCAGCGGCTCGGTCGCATATATGTTCGACCATACGGCGGTATTCGGTGTCGAAGGCAAAACAGCGGATGACGTACTGGAGCTGATGATGGAGCATGACGTCGACGTCAATGATATTTCGGAAGAGGACGGACAAGTGCTCGTCTACGCGGACCCATCCGCATTCCACGATGTGCAGGAAGCGTTCAAAGCAGAGGGCATCACTGAGTTCACCGTCGCAGAACTGATGATGATCGCGCAGAATGATGTCCAGCTGGATCCGGAAGCTGCCGAGCAGTTTGAAAAGATGATCGATGCCATCGAAGATCTGGAAGATGTGCAGCAGGTCTACCATAACGTCGATCTCGAAAACGAGTAATGACTGGCCGTTCCGGGGAACCGGAGCGGCTTTTTTCCGTCTGTATAAGGCCGCCTCCGTTTCTTGACTTGCAATAGGGGGTAGGCTAAACTTGTGACAGGTACGGACAGTGATTGAACACGCGCCCCTGTGCTGTTTTGCTGTCCCGGAATGGAGGAGCCTCATGGAAAAAACGGATTTTCTGCCCGTCATACTCGGGTCTGATGACAACGCATACGGCATGGCACGCGCTTTCCATGAACAGTATGGGATTGTCAGCATCGTGGCGACGAAAGGCGAACTGCTGTCAACGATGCACAGTAAGATCGTCGACAAACGGATCTTTGCGGACTTCGACGAGCCTGCTGTGTTCGTCAAGAGCCTGCTGCAGCTGAAAGATGACCTGCTGGAACGCACGGAAAAACTTCTATTGATAGCAAGTAACGAAAACTACGTCGAGCTTGCGGTCCGCAGCCGCAGCGAGCTGGAACCTTATTACATATTGCCGTTTGTGGATGAACAGATGATGGATGATATCATCTTCAAAGAGAACTTCTACGATATGGCTGAGAAATACAACCTGGATTACCCGGACACGGTCATGTTTGAAAAGGGCATGGATCCCCACGCACCTCTTCCATTCGACTTTCCGGTTGTCGTCAAGCCTTCGGACAGCATGCGTTATTTCATCGCGCAGTTCGAAGGGAAAAAAAAGGCGTACGTCCTCCATACGAAAGAGGAGTATGTCGATGCGATTGAGAAGATCTACGGCTCGTCTTACGATGGGAAACTGATTATCCAGGATTACATTCCCGGCGATGATACGGTCATGCGCGTGCTGAATGCGTATTGCGACCGCAACGGCAAAGTGCGGATGATGTGCCTTGGACATGTGATCTTGGAAGACTACACGCCGGTTTTGATCGGCAACTACGTCGGCATCGTCGGCGAGGAGAACCAGGCATTGTACGACCAGTACAAAACGTTCCTTGAAGCGATCGGGTTCACCGGCTATGCGAATATCGACTTGAAGTACGACCGCCGGGACGGCAAATATAAAATCTTCGAACTTAACATCCGTCAGGGACGCAGCAGTTTCTTCGTCACAGCGAACGGCTACAACATGGCGAAGTATTTGGTGGAAGACCGTGTCTATCATCGGGACAACCCCGTGGAATACGGCCGCAACGAAGTTCTCTGGCATGCGGTGCCGCTTAAACTGCTCGTCAAGTACACGATGGATGATCAGCTCAAAAGTCAGGTGAAACGGCTTATCCGCGAAGGGAAGACGGCGTCCACACTGTATTACGAGCAGGACAAGAACCTGATGCGCACGCTGAAACTCCGCAACTATTACCGCAGCTACTACAAGCGGTTCGATCAGTATTTTAAACACAAAGACTAACGGCAATTGTACAGCCGCATCTGTCCTCGGCAGGTGTACTGCAGCTAAGGAGTGTCAATTCAGTGCCAATTTTGGATAAAAACAATGCGGCCGATGTCGGACGCTACAATGCGTTCATCCGGTCCTCTCCTCATCGGGCTTTGACACAGGACCTGAACTGGTCGCACGTTAAAGACGATTGGGGCAATGAACAAGTATATCTGGAAGAAGAGGGTGAGATTGTCGCGGCAATGTCCCTGCTCATCAAGCGCGTACCGGGCGGTTATTCGCTGCTCTATGCACCGCGCGGACCTGTCTGTGATGTTTACGATGAAAAGAAAGTGGCCGCGCTCATCAAAGAAGCTGAGCCGCTGGCGAAAAAGCACAAAGCGTTCGCTTTGAAAATGGATCCCGAAGCGGCATACGATGACCGGCTTGACCGGATCTACCGGGATGCCGGCTACACCGTGCACAACTCGGAAGCTGGAAAGGATGATCTCATCCAGCCGCGCATGAACATGATCGTCCAGCTCGACGGGAAGGACGAGGAGACACTGATGGCGGGCTTCCGGAAAAAAACACGCAACCTGATCCGCAGTGCTGCGAAAAAAGGGGTCGAGACATCCTGGGCACGGACCGATGATTATCTCACTGCGTTCTACGACATTTACAAGACGATGGCGGAGCGGAACCATATCACGACACGGTCGTATGAATACTTCGTCAAGCTCCGCGATAACTTCGAAGGTCTCCGCGTCTATTTGATGACGCACGAAGGGGACAAGTTGGCCGGCGCTGTCACCATCAATTATAACGGTAAAATGTATTATCTTTATGCCGGCAGCACGAACGTCAAACGCAACATGAACCCGAATCATCTTATGAACTTCGAGATGATGAAGTGGGGACTCGATGAAGGAGCGGTTTCATACGATTTAGGCGGTATTTTCAGCACGGATTCGGAAAAGGACGGCCTCTACTCATTCAAGAAGAGTTTCTTCAATGATGAAGAGGAAAGTGTGACAACATATATCGGCGAAATCGATCACGTCTACAAGCCGTTCCTGTACAGCATGTTCGTGAAAGTCGTGCCGAAGGTGCAGCAGCTGAAGAAAAAACTGAAACGCAATTGAACAGGGGCTGCTCCGGCAGCTCTTTTTCAATTGCCGGCCCCTGCTGGCGGAACTTAACGGATATCCGTTCGTTCCTATAAGAAGAGCATTCATCAAATATGAAAAATCCGTACAGAAAGTTAGATGACATATGAAAACATTAGGAATCATCGGCGGTGTCGGTCCGCTGGCTACGATGTATTACGGCAATATGGTTGTCAGGCTGACCGATGCAAAGACCGATCAGGAACACATCAACATGATCATCCTGAATGACACCGCAATTCCCGATCGTACGGCGTTCATTCTGGACGATACGAAGGAGGACCCTGTGCCCCGGCTCGTGGAAGACGCGAAGAAGCTCGAGGCGCTCGGCGCTGATGTCATTGCAATTCCCTGCAATACGGCCCATACATTCTACAGAGATATCCAGCAGGCCATCGGCATTCCGCTTATCCATATGGTGAGGGAGACGGCGGATCGGGCGGCGGCGGAAGGGGCGGTGCGTGTCGGGATCCTGGCGACGACAGGTACGATCCGGGCCGGCGTCTACCAGGATGCCTGCAGACAGGCCGGACTGACACCTGTAGTGCCCGATGACAGCACCCAGCAGCTGGTGATGCGTGTCATCTATGATCAGGTGAAAGCGGGACAGCCTGCAGATGAAGCGGTCTGGAACGAAATCACCGCCGCTATGGAAGCACAGCAGTGCGACCGGATCATTCTCGGATGCACCGAGCTGTCGATCGTGAAGGAGGAACTGGCGCTCGGCAGCCGATTCATCGACGCACTCCGTGTTCTGTCCGAAACGACAGTCATCCGTTGTGGTGCACCTTTGAGAAATCGCTGAGACAAAAGGTTTTCTGCCTCTCCGGCTTCTTTATTTTTCTTTGTCGAAATGCCCTGCTGTAAGGTTTACGACCCCTTTGGAAAAGGAATAGATAGATGGGTCCGAGAACAAGGAGGAACAAGCAAGATGATGAAAATCGAAGAAACCAAAATGGATATGAAGCGCGAGGATGTCATACAGCGCCTGGTGGATCGCGGTGTCTTTAAAATCGACGGAAAGCAATTGTATGAACTTCCATTCTACTCACTCATGAAAGAATATTATAAGCAAGTGTAATGCTGACAGCCGGTTAAGGACTTTTCCCTTAGCCGGTTTTGTTATCAGGGAAAAACACGGAAACGGGGAGATGTCATGAACAGCAGTACATCGATACGGGACAAGTTCCGCTGGGTGATCGATACCGATATTTTGACGCTGCAGCAGGCGATGGAGGACGGCAGACTGACCGCCGAACAATTGGTCCTGTTCTATTTGGACCGGATAGCAACTGTCGGACAGGAGACGGACGCTGTTCTCGAAGTGAACCCGCACGCACTGCAGATTGCACAGATGCTCGACGGGGAGCGGCAGCAGACAGGCAGACGTTCCATGCTGCACGGGATCCCGATCCTTTTGAAAGACAACATGGATACCGGAGACGCGATGCATACAAGCGCGGGCAGCCTGGCGCTTGCGGATTATTATGCGCCGCGCGATTCGTTCCTGGCTGCAAAACTGCGCGAAGCGGGAGCAGTCCTTCTCGGAAAGACGAATATGACGGAATGGGCGAATTTCCTGTCCGAGGATATGCCGAACGGCTACAGTTCCCGCGGAGGGCAAGTCAAAAACCCTTACGGTCCCTTCGAAGTCGGCGGTTCAAGCTCGGGCTCCGCTGTGGCCGCGTCAGCAAGTCTGGCAGCCGCATGCATGGGGACGGAGACGACAGGGTCGATCATCCATCCGGCTGCACAGAACGGGATTGTCGGATTGAAACCGACCGTCGGCGCCATCAGCAGGCGGGGCATCATTCCGCTGTCGGTATCGCAGGATACGCCTGGTCCGATGGCGAGAACAGTTTCAGATGCGGCTATCGTATTCCAGGCGTTGCTCGGAGAGGATCCGGAAGACCCAGTCACAGCGACCTGCCCATTCCGGGCGGCTGACGATTGGCTTGGCTTCCTGTCCGAGGATTCGCTGGCAGGCGTCAGGGTCGGTGTCGCCCGATCGATCTTCGCACGCGAAGTGTCCGATGAACGGATGGGGCTGTTCGAGTCGGCGCTGGCTGTACTGGAGCAGGCAGGTGCGATTATCAGAACGATCGACTTAGGGACGAAGGAAGATGACTTATGGTATGACGTACTGCTGCACGAGTGCAAGGCCGCGCTGAACGCGTATCTCGGCAGGACCCCTGCAGTAAACCCGATCCGCTCAGTCGATGACATCATCCGTTACAACGAAGAACATCCGGCGGATACCCTCGCTTATGGCCAGGAGCTGCTGAAGGACATCAACAATCGGAGTGGCAGATTGACGGAACCTGCATATATTGAAGCACTCATCCGGAACCGCCATCTCGCTGAGAATGTCGCTCTCGGGAAAGCGATGGAGGAAAACGGGGTGGACGTGCTCGTATTCCCTCAGGATCACGGTTGCAGCTTTGAAGCGGCTGCAGGCTATCCGTCCGTCACGGTCCCGGCTGGTGTAACTGCGGAAGGCGAGCCATTCGGGCTGACGTTCACAGGGGAAGCATTCTCGGAACCGGACCTGATCGGCTATGCCTATGCATTCGAACAGCTGACACAGGCAAGGCAGACACCCTCAATTGTCTAGAAGTGACTAACAAGCGGACCTCCAGTTATGGTAAACTGGAAGGAAGAGAGTGAAAGAGGGGATGGCTATGTCCTTTTTAGAAGGATTTGAACGTACGGTTCAGGAAAAATGGAAATTCGAGAACGCAATGCCCATCCAGGAACAGATGATTCCGGAGATGCTGGCCGGACGTGATGTTGTCGCAGAATCACCGACAGGGTCGGGAAAGACGCTTGCGTACGTACTGCCGCTGCTGAATTTGACAGACGGCAGCAGAAAGCAGACGCAGGCACTGATCATCGCGCCTTCACAGGAATTATCGATGCAGATCGTCAATGTTATCCGTGAATGGGTGGCAGGTACACAGGTAACGGTCACCCAGCTGATCGGCGGCGCCAACATGCAGCGTCAGATCGAGAAGCTGAAGAAGAAACCGACCATCGTTGTCGGGACCCCAGGCCGGCTGGCGGAACTCATCAAGAACAAAAAGCTCAAGATGACGGAAGTCCGCCATATCATATTGGATGAGGGCGACCAGCTGCTGTCACGCGAAAACCGGGTCATGGTAAAAGGGATCATCGAGGCGTCACATGAAGGACGGCAGGTCGCTGTCGTCTCCGCGACAATCACGGAAGAGATTGAGGACGTGGCGTCACGTTTCATGAAAGACCCGATCCGGCTGAAAGTGACGGCCGAAGAGATGCCTGCCTCCGGGGAAGTCATCCATTCGTATGTGAAGACGGATGTAAGGAACAAAACGGATCTCCTGCGGGGATTGTCACACGTGGAAGGCATGCGGGGACTCGCATTCCTGAATAATGTCGACCAGCTGCGCATGAAAGAGATGAAACTCCAATACGAGGGCGCTCCCGTCGGCGTGCTCTATTCGGATATGACGAAGTTCGAGCGGCAGGAGACGCTCGATAAGTTCCGGAAGGGGGAGATCCGTATCCTCATCGCCACCGACCTCGCGGCACGCGGACTCGATATCGAAGGATTGACGCATGTCATCCATGTCAACGTCCCGCACACGATCGAGCAGTATGTCCATCGTTCCGGACGGACTGGCAGGGCGGGAGCGGACGGAGAAGTACTGACGCTGCTGTCCTATGCGGAGGAACGGGATTACCGGAAACTTTCAAAAGGCTACAAGCCCGTGCAGAAAGTGTGGCACGGCGGAAAACTGATCGAGGGCAATTCCAAGACGGTCGGCACTTCAGCCCGCACGATGCCGAAAAAGAAAAACTAACAAAAAAGGTCCTGCCCGGAGTGTTCCGGGCAGGACCTTTTTTCAGATTTCCGTCAGGATGATCGGCTTGTCTTTCGTGACGATGATCGTATGCTCGATCTGCGCGACAAGGGACTTATCAGGAGTGATGAACGTCCAGCCGTCGCCTTCTTCGATAATATGCTCAGCTTTCTGGGAGATGAATGGCTCCACGGCCAGAACCATGCCTTCTTTCATGATCGTCGGCTCCCATGGATCAAAATAATTGAGCACATGCTGCGGCTCTTCGTGAAGTGACGTGCCGATCCCATGGCCGGTGAGGTTCTTGATGACTTTCAGACCGTTGTCCTTCGCTTCCCGTTCCACCGCTTTTCCGATCTGATTCAGGCGGGATCCCGCTTTCACTTTTGTCATCGCACGGTCGAATGCGCGTTTTGCTGTATCGCAAAGCCGCTGTTTCGCGTCATCGGCAGTCCCGATGACAAATGAAATTCCAGTATCCGCAAAATATCCGCCATAAGAACCGGAGACATCGATGTTGACGAGATCCCCATCCTTCAGTACACGTTTCCCCGGGATACCATGCGCCACTTCGTGATTGACACTGAGGCACGTATAGCCAGGGAAGTCATATTGGTCGATAGGGGCGGACACAGCTCCTTTTTCTGCGAACAGCCTGCCGCCGAGCTCATCCAGCTCCTTCGTTGTCATGCCGGGCTTGGTGGCGGCTTTCATCTCTTCGCGGATTTCCGCTACGATCCGTCCGATTGTACGCAGACCTGCAATTTCCTCTTCTGTCTTTGCAATCATGTTAAATCCTTCTTTCTGTACGTCGGTTGTCTTCCTTACTATACCACAAGTTTCTGCCGCACTTCGAACAGGCTGTTTCTTCTACAGTTTGAACACTTTAATGCCCTGGACGATGTTCCAGATCAGGACGATCAGGAACAGGAAGCCGTAAGCGAGCATGATGAGCAGCGGGGCGGCGCCCATGTAACTGTAGGATTCCAGCATCCCGGCTGCACCCGGATCGGTCAGTAGCTGTTCAGTACGGGTCTTCATCGTAAGCAGGCGGAAAAACGAAAATACGGAAGCGGCAGCGATCAGAAATGCGGGAATCAGATGGGAAATGAAGGCCCGTTTGGAATGGTGCTTGACGTCCCGGTCCTCCACAGCAAACCAGACGATGAGCGGAACGAGAAGGGGGGCGAAAAAGATGCTGAAGTAGCTGAGAGACGAAAGCGCTTTAGCGGATGTCATGGCAGGAGGCTCCTTTCAGAGAAACGGTTTGTTCATCAGTATAGCCATTCCTCCCGCAAAACCTACATGGAATTCAGCGGGTACGGGAAAACCCTGTCCCGGCATATGCTAGAACAGGGTTTCCTCAGATTTCGATTGCACGGTTGAAGGCGAAAGAATCCAATACCCGAAGACCATGAGCGCCATCAGGAATAATGCAGAAAGAGTGATGAAAAGCTCATCCATCCAGACATTCACGATAATGCCGAGGAAAACCCAGAGAATGACGGCTGTAATCGCTCCATCCCTGTGGTGAAAGCTGAAATGCAGCGCCACCGCTGCCAGTATCGATAAATTGAGGATTGTCCATAATACAATACTGAGACCGAGCCTGCTCCATTCATCGAAGACAAGAAGATAGTTGGCATTCAAGACAAGGTCCACGATTGTCCATGCGAGAAACAAGGAAATCGGCACACGGCCGGCGAGATCATTACGCTTCTTCGGATACGTCCGGTAAAGCAGATACAATGTGATAAGAAGTACGATGGTAACAGTAAATGCCCGTGCATAATGACTGTAATGCCAAAGAGGGAACCAGACTGCATTCAGCAGGCAGGCAATTGAAAAAAGGACAATCCGTAATGGTGCGGAGAAATCCGAAGATCGCATCTTTATGATCCAATAGGCGAGAATCACGAGCAGCAGCGGACGGATCAGGAGTGCATAGTCAGCAGGCAGCAGCAGGACTGGAAGTTTATGGGCGATTTCAATTGTTGTCTGGCCATTGACCGGAATCGTGTTCGAAAGAAGAACCGATCCGGTGAGCAAAAGAAAAGCGAAAGAACAAATCATTTTTTTCATGTACTATCCTCCTGACTTTAGTATACTAGGAAGCAGCAGGCAGTAAGGATGCATTTATGAAGTTTTCATAACAATTCACTTGAAATGTACACATATGAGGAAAAGCGGTCAATTTGAATAACATGGTATAATCATCAGGACCGCAGGCATTTTTGTAATTGTTCAGCGGCTATTGCATACTGCCGCTGTGAGGAGTGAATCGGATTGTGATCATACTTGAAGGGAATCGATGTTATCTCCGTATATTGACGGAAGAAGATGCTGTTGTCTTCACCGAGCTGGTATCCCGTAACAGGGAGTATTGGACGGTTTTTGAACCGCGTCACGATGCGAGCTATTACACTGTCGGCATGCAGCGTGAAAAAATCCGTGAATCCCTGTATCAGATGCGTGACCGGCGAGAATACAACTTCGGTATCTTCGACAGTGAAACGAGCCGGATCGTCGGGCAGATATCACTGTACAGCATCAAACGGCTGCCGTTCTCCAGCGGCTTTGTCGGCTATTCCATCGATCATGCAGCTGCAGGGCAGGGAATCGGCTCCGAAGCACTGCATCTCATTACCGAATTTGCATTTGAAACAGCAGGACTCCATCGTGTGGAAGCCTACGTTTCACCCCGCAATATCGCATCGATCCGTGTGCTGGAGAAAGCCGGCTACAGCCAAGAAGGGCTTCATCGGAAACTGCTCTACATCAATGGGGTCTGGGAGGATCATTACATGTATGCCCGGCTTGAAGACGATTTTTGAAAGGGTAAGGCCGCGTGGCGGTATTTGAAAAGCCGTCTCCGGATTCTGTTTCACCATTGAAAAACGCATTTCGCTGACCATTCCAGTCTGCAAAATGCGTTTTTTGTCTATTTCCCGGGAAATAAGGCGGATTTCAGTTTCCCGATCCGGACACTTTCTCATAGCCGTCTTCTATGACATCGAGACGTCCTGTCTCGGGGTCGATGACGAGCCCGTGCACAGGGACAGTCTTGTCCATAAGTGGGTGGTTGCGTACAGCGTCAGCGCTCTGCTTCACACTCTCTTTGACGTCTTTGAAACCGTGCAGCCAGCCTTCCAGGTCGACACCGGCATGAGTCAGCGTACTGAACAAATCCCTGTCGATTCCCCGGTCCACCATTTTGTCGATAATTGCATCCGTATTGATGGAACTCATACCGCAATCGTAATGTCCGACTATGTAGACTTCGTCGGCCTGCAGTTCATAGACGGCAATCAGCAGGCTCCGCATGATACTGCCGAACGGGTGTGCAACAAGGGCGCCCGCACTCTTGACAATTTTGGCATCTCCATTCTTGAGGTTCATCGCTTTCGGCAGGAGTTCGATCAGCCGTGTGTCCATACAAGTCAGGATGACGATCCGTTTGTTCGGGAACTTGGTTGTTACATACTTCTCATATTCGTGTTCATCCACAAATTTCGCATTATGGTCCAGGATGGCTGAAAGGTTTGTCATGGTCAGTACCTCCGTAATTAGGATATCAGAAACAAAAAGGGCGCCAAGCGGCCGCCCTTTTTTTCTGTATGTGTTCGATGACAAGAGGATAGTGCGTTAATAACGGACATCCGGTTTAGGATCGATTGTTTCCGAATCGTGCGAAACCAGAGAATCGTTCATATAATGGATAATGAACATCGCAGCAATGCTGAAGACAACCATGAACCCAAGAACTGTAACGATAAGCAAGGCCATAATAAGTCTCCTCTCTTTTAATAATCAGTATCTCTTACCAGTATACCTTATTTCGAGAAGGATTTTAAGCGAATTTGGCCAGTTGGTGTGAAATCTTGTTTAAAAAGCCCAAGTTCCGCTGCGGAAGACCGGTTCGGTTGTGCCGTCTTCCAAGATGCCGTCGATGTCCATATCACCGGAACCGACCATGAAGTCGACGTGCGTGATGCTCTGATTCAGCCCATTCTCCTCTAGCTGTTTGCGGTCCATCTCTTTGCCGCCGACAAGGTTGAATGCATAAGCACTGCCGATCGCCAAGTGGTTGGATGCGTTCTCATCGAACAGCGTATTGTAAAATAACAGGCCGGATGCGGAAATCGGTGATTCGTGGGGAACGAGCGCAACCTCACCCAAATACTTTGCGCCTTCATCCGCCTCAATCAGGTTCTCCAGGACATCCTGCCCTTTGCCGGCTGTCACGCCAACGATTTTACCGTCTTTGAATGTGATTTTGAAATCATCGATGATCGTTCCGCCGTAGCTGAGCGGTTTTGTACTGGATACATATCCATTGACACCCGTTTTCAGAGGGGCTGTGAACACTTCCTCTGTCGGCATGTTAGCCATGAATTCCGTTTTGTCGGCATTCACACTGCCGGCACCGCACCATGTGTGCTTCTCGGGAAGCTCAATGGTCAGGTCGGTCCCCGGGGCGGTGTAATGCAGTTTCTTATAATGTTTCCCGTTCAGATAATCGACTTTTTCATGCAGCGTGCTGTCGTGCTGCTTCCATTCTTCAACCGGGTTCTCTTTGTCCGCCCGGACGGCTTTAAAGATCGCTTCCCACAATGCGGGGACCTGCTCGGCTTCCGGAAGGTCGGGGAAGACGAGGGCTGCCCAGTCCCTCGAAGGTGCTGCGACGACAGTCCAGCTCACTTTGTCTGCCTGCATCATCTGGCGGAACTCATCGAGCGCCTGCCCGCTTGCCTTCTGAGCGTCACGGATACGGGAAGGATCTACGTTTTTGAAGAGATCCGGGCTTTGCGAGACGATGCTCATGAATGCGGCACCCTGTTTCGCGAGCTCAACTCGCTCGTCCGCTTTCCAAGAAGGGAATTCGGCGAACGAATCGGCTGGTGCCTGCTCGTAGCGGATTCGTGATACGACATCATCGCTCCAATCCACGAATACTTGCCGGGCACCTGCTGCATAAGCTTTTTCGACAATGATACGGACGAATTCCACCGTATCGATCGACGCACTGATGAATAATTTCTGATCCGGCTGGATATTGACACCGACCTTCACGGCCAGTTCTGCGTAATTCTGCAATTGCTGTTCAAATGTTTTCAAACTTGTCTAACCCCTTTCCCTGTCTGTCCTTATAGTACCAAGAAGGATTCGAAAAGTGCAAAAAGAAAGTATTGGCAGCGCTTTCAGCAGACACAGGGCAAACTTGTCGAGATTTCTCTGCAGATCCTCTAAAGAACTAGCAGATTTTGACGAAATAATAAGCAGAATGAAAGACATGGAGGTCTTTGCATGGATTTATCAACAGTATTTGGTCTGATCATCGGGGTCGTGGCGCTTGGAGTCGGGATGTTCCTCAAAGGTGCTGCCCTGTCCAGTCTGATCAACCCTGCAGCTATCCTGATCATCATCTTCGGAACGATCGCTTCTGTCGTGATCGCGTTCCCTATGAATGAAATCAAACGGGTGCCGAAATTATTCGGTATACTTTTCAAGGAACAGAAACTGTCGTCCGACGCGGATATCATAAGGATGTTCTCTTCCTGGGCTGATGTGGCAAGACGGGAAGGACTGCTGTCCCTGGAAGCGCAGACCGATTCCATAGAGGACCCATTCCTGAAAAACGGACTGGGGCTTGCCATCGACGGTCAGAATGCGGATTATATACGGGACGTGCTCAGCGAAGAGGTCGATGCCATGGCCGAACGCCACTCAGCCGGTTCACAGATTTTTTCCCAGGCGGGCACCTATGCGCCCACACTCGGAGTACTCGGGGCGGTCATCGGCCTGATTGCCGCTCTTGGTGATATGAATGATATCGAGAAGCTCGGACATGCAATTTCCGCAGCATTCATTGCGACACTTCTCGGGATTTTTACAGGGTATGTGCTGTGGCATCCATTTGCAAATAAGCTGAAAAGGAAGTCAGCTGAAGAAGTCCGGCAGAAAAACATGATGATCGAGGGGATCCTGTCCGTCCTGGAAGGAGAAGCGCCCCGGGTGATCGAACAGAAATTGTCTTCATATCTGTCTATGGAGGAACGCCGCAAATTAGCCAATGCAGATCCGAAAGGCAAGGAGGCGGGGGAAGTTGCCGAAGAAGCGTAAACGTAAAAAAGAAGAGCACCACGTGGATGAGTCCTGGCTCCTCCCGTACTCTGATTTGCTGACGCTGCTGCTGGCGCTGTTCATCGTTCTCTTTGCATCAAGTTCCATTGATGAAGCGAAACTGAGCCAGCTGTCTTCCGTGTTCAGTGAAATCTTCGATGGCGGCAACGGTGTAATGGAAAGTTCCGCCCCTACGACCATGCCAGTGCCGCAAAATGGTGAAGACACCGAAAACGAAAACTCTTCTTATTTGGAAGACCAGCGCTCGCTCGGTGAAATACAGGAGAACCTGGAAGACTATATCGCGGATAATGAGCTGGAAGGCCAGTTCGATACGAAACTGACGGAAGAAGGTCTGCTCGTAACAATCCGGGACAGTGTACTGTTCGGACCGGGACGGGCGGAGATCGACAGCCAGTATAAGTCGATTGCGACCGATATCGCCAAGCTGCTTGTATTTGAAAAACCGAGACAGATCGTCATCACCGGACATACGGACAATGTGCCGATGCTGAGCGGAGCTTACAAATCGAACTGGGAGCTGAGCGTCATGCGCGCCGTCAACTTCCTGTCCATCATCGCTGAGAATGACAAGATCGACCCGATGGTGTTCAGTGCGAAAGGGTACGGGGAATTCCGCCCGATTGCAACCAATGACACAGAAGCGGGGCGGGCGAAGAACCGGCGTGTGGAAGTGCTGATCCAGCCGCTTGTCCTGAAAGACGGATCAGCTTATGAAGCCCCGTCCGAATAACACAAACAGAAAAGGACTGGCCCGGTAAACGGGACAGTCCTTTTAACGTGCATCCAGTGCCCATCAAATAGAAAAGGGATGGATCACCAATCGGGACCCATCCCTTATTTCATCAGATCGTATCAGCTGCGGAGCGAGCCGAGTTCCGACACGATCGCCTGCATTTCATTCGGCGTGATGTTGTCACGCTTCATGACCATTTCATAGATATAGTGCAAGTCTTCGTATTGGGATGTGCTGAAGTTCTCAGCTTTCATGGCATCGACATTCACCATCCGCAGCTTTTCTTTAATCTGATCGATCATATACGAGACATTTTCAGGAGTGGGCTGTGTAAGATCCATAGAGTTTCCGCCTTTCGGTTTCTATGGAACCCATCATTCCATTATTTCGCTTTGGTGTCAACCGGAACACCGGATTCCAATTGCTTTTCCTCTTTGATCTTTGCCTGGAATCGTTTCGTCTCATAGACGATCACTCCCGACAGACCAAGAAGTCCGATGAGGTTCGGAATCGCCATCAGGCCGTTCAGCACGTCAGCCAGAGACCAGACGACATCAAGCGTTGCGACAGCTCCGACGAAGATGAAAAGGACGAAGATAATGCGGTAGGCGAAGACCGCCTTCGGATTCGGGAACAAGTACTGGAAACATTTCTCTCCATAATAGCTCCATCCGAGAATGGTGGAAGTTGCAAAGAAAATAAGCCCGATCGTAACGATCATTGGTCCGGCGCTGCCGAGGAATGTGCCGAATGCTTCCCCTGTTAGTGCACCTTTGTCGATTCCTTTGTCCCACTGGCCGGACATGACGATTGTAACTCCAGTGATAGAACAGATGATGAGTGTGTCGAACAGCACTTGCGTCATGGAAATGAGTGCCTGGCGACCCGGCATATCCGTACGCGCTGCCGCGGCAGCGATCGGTGCGGAACCGAGGCCGGCTTCGTTCGAGAAGAGACCGCGTGCAACGCCAAAACGGATGACCGTACCGATTGCACCTCCGGCAAGCGCCTGCCCGGAAAACGCGTCACTGAAAATCAGACCGAATGCAGCCGGAACCAGATTGAAGTTGGTAATAAGGATGATTGCACCTGCAATGAAATAGAACAATGCCATGATTGGTACGAAGAAAGCGGTTACGCGCCCGATAGACTTGATGCCGCCCAGGATGACCAAGGCGCCGAAGATGACAAGCGCGATGCCTGTAATCCAGAACGGGACATTGAATGCGTTGTTCATGGCGTCAGCAACAGCTTTTGACTGTGTCCCGTTACCGATGCCGAACGCAGCAAACGCGCCGAACACTGCAAATAGGACGCCGAGCCATTTCTGTTTCAGGCCGTGTTCCAAATAGTACATCGGCCCGCCGGCCATCTGCCCGTTCGCATCCTTGACACGGTACTTGACGGCCAGGATTGCTTCACCGTATTTGGTCGCCATCCCGAATAACCCGGCCACCCACATCCAGAAGATCGCTCCCGGACCTCCGGTTGCCACGGCACTGGCGACACCGACGATGTTGCCGACCCCGACGGTCGCCGCCATGGCGGTCATGAGAGCCTGGAATTGACTGATATCGCCATCCGCTTTTTTGTCATGCTTTCTTGAAAACACCTGCTTCAGTGAATACGGCAGCATCCTGAACTGGATGAAGGTCAGCCGGAATGTAAGAAAAATACCGGTTCCCACAAGCAATACGAGCAGAGGCGGCCCCCAAACGATATCACTCATCTTCCCTAAAAAATTCTGTACCTGTTCCATCCCCGATCCCCCCTAATGTGTGGTCGTGTCCTGATCATGTTTTGAAAGAATTGAAGTGGATCCCCTCCCTAAAAATCATATACTTGATTATTATTAATATTGCGAAACTTATAGTCCTGCGTCAAGTACTTTTTTTCTTATGCGTATGTGTTTGTTTGTTTCTTACTGACCCGGGTATAATACGGTAAGAAATTCAATACACATTTTGGAGGTCGTTGAAATGGGAAACAGTAAACTCGGAAGATTTGTCCTGATTGGTGCATTACTCGGTGTAGCGGCTGCGATGATCGACCGCTCGACCCGTACAACTGTCGTATCGACATCGAAAAAGACTGCAAATGAGCTCTCCTACTACGCGAAGAACCCGGATACGCTGAAACAGAAACTGATGGAGCAGAAAGACAAGTTCCAGGCGGCATACGATCAGCTCTCAGGAGACGTTTCCTACATCAAGGAACAAGTGGAAGAGCTCAAGTCCCTGACTCCGCAAGTGAAAGAACTTGTGACGGATACGAAAGAGACATTCACCGATTCGAAGGAAGAATACGAAGAGATTCTGAAAGACCCTTCGAAATCCGCAGCAAAAGCGACTACCTGACGAAGCAGCACCCGAAGGAGTGAAGCGCATTGAATAAACAAGACGAAAAGAATAAGTCCGATGGGTCGCCTTCTCTCGAGAAGGCCCATCAGGACAAGCAGTACATAAACCAAGTATCCCATCGGTCCAATAATCAGTCGAGTGGCTTTTCAGATACAAAAGTCGGAGGATTCGTGGCTGATGTGAAGGAAGGGGATATCCATTCATTCGACGTAACAACGAAAGACGGATTCATGAAAGAGCTTATTCTGCGGGTAAAAACGGTGGACGTATCGGGACTCGGTGCTGAACTCTCGTATTTCTTCCTGCTTTCCATGTTCCCTCTGCTGATCTTCATGTTCACCCTGCTGCCGTATCTGAACCTGGATCAGGCGGAGATCATGATGTTCATCCGTGATTATGCGCCTGCCGAAGTTGCGAAACTGATCGATGACAACTTGTCGCAAGTGTTGTCGAACCGCCACGGCGGTCTGCTCTCGGTCGGGATCCTGGCGACGATCTGGTCAGCCTCCAAAGGGATGAATGCCGTTACGAAAGCGCTGAACCGCTCGTTCTTCAAGGAAGACTCACGCTCCTTCATCATTCAGCGGGGGATGTCCATTGTATTCACGCTCATGCTCGTCCTTGTTGTCGTAGTGGCACTGGTTCTGCCGGTGTTCGGGCAGCAGATCGGGTCGGTCATCTTCTCGTATTTCGGCTTGGAAGAAGGGTTCGCGACCATCTGGAACTCGCTGCGGTTCATACTGCCGCCTGTGCTGATCGCCGTCGTGTTCACACTCATCTATTGGCTCGTGCCGGACGTCAAGATACCGTTCAAGGCTGCTCTGCCGGGAGCGCTGTTTGCGACGATCGGCTGGATCATCACAACACTTGCATTTTCGTTCTATGTTTCGAATTTCGGAAGTTATGCCAACACGTACGGAAGTATCGGAACGATCATCATCCTGATGCTGTGGCTCTATTTCTCTTCGATCATCCTGATGATCGGCGGGCAGATCAATGCCGTTGCCAAAGAGCGCGTGGAAAAAATCAGACAGCAAAAAAACAATGCTCCGGCCTAAGCGGCTGGAGCATTGTTTTTAGTCTGTTGAGTTCAGCATACGCAGGCCATTCAGGATAACGAGGATCGTACTGCCTTCGTGGCCGATGACACCGAGGGGCAGATCGACCGCCTGCATGAAGTTCGAAACGATCAATACCGCGATGACGAAAATCGAGAAGAACACATTTTGCTTGACAATCCGCTGCATTTTGCGGGACAGCTTGATTGTATAGGGGAGCTTCGTCAAGTCGTTCTTCATGAGGACGACATCCGCTGTCTCCAGCGCGACGTCGGTCCCTTCACCCATCGAGATGCCGCTCGTCGCTGTGGCGAGCGCTGGCGCATCATTGATACCATCACCGACCATCCCTGCCGTTCCGTACTGCTGCATCAGCTCCTTCACTTTCTCGACCTTCATATCAGGCAGACAGTCTGCAGCATAGGAATCGACGCCAGCCTGTGCCGCAACGGCCCGGGCTGTCTTTTCGTTGTCACCTGTCACCATGATCGTCTTCAGGCCGGCCTGTTTCAATTCCTGGATGGCCCGCACAGCCTCAGGGCGGATGACATCCTGCAGCGCGGCCGCTGCCAGGATCCCTTCCTGGTCTCTGATGAAGACAAGCGTTTTGCCATCTTCCGTCAGATTGAAGGCACTGCCGTCTCGGAATGCACGTGCTTCCGATTCACCGACGAATCGCGGACTTCCCACGATCACTTCACCCTCCGGCGGATATGCACGGAGCCCATTGCCTGGGACCTCCTCGATCTGGAAGTCGCGTCTCAGCGACACGGCGCGTTCTGCTGCATAGGCCGTCACTGCAGATGCGAGCGGGTGGTTGGAGCGGGATTCGATGCCGGCAAGAAGAGAAAGGGTCTCCTCTTCTGACGCACCATCCCGCACGATGAAGTCGGTCACGACCGGCCGTCCTGTTGTCAATGTTCCGGTTTTGTCGAAGACGATCGCTTTCAGTGAACTCAAGTGCTCCAGATGGACGCCGCCTTTGAAGAGAACTCCCCGTTTTGCTCCATTGGAGACTGCTGCAAGGGTTGCAGGCATGATCGAAGCGACCAATGCGCAAGGTGAAGCGACCACCAGGAGGACGATCGCCCGGTAGAACGTTGTCGTCCAGTCCCATCCGACAAGGTAGTGGGGGAGGAACAGCATGATTGCGACAGCGACGAGCACCACCTTCACATAGCTTCCTTCAAACCGCTCGATGAACTGCTGAGATGGTGATTTTTCACTTTGCGCGTTCTGAACCATTGCGATGATCTTCTGAAACAGCGACTCACTGCTCGGTTTCGTCATTTCCATTTCAATGACGCCGCTGATGTTGACAGTCCCTGCAAATAACTCATCACCTGCTGCCTTATCGGCAGGTACGGATTCGCCATTGATGGCTGACATATCGACAGACGTAGTTCCTTTCAAAATCGAACCGTCCACAGGTATCCGCTCACCAGGTTTCACCAGAAGCCTTGCACCGACCTGCAGGGATGCGGTCGGCACGCTTTCCTCCGATCCGTCTTCCAGGATCAGCCGGGCCTCTTCAGGCTGGAGTTCCATGAGTGAAGAGATTTCCTTATGGCTTTTGTTCATCGTGTACGTTTCCAGCGCACCGCTCAGCGCGAAGATGAAGATCAGGATGGCGCCTTCCGCCCAATATCCGATCATGGCGGATCCGACAGCAGCAAACACCATCAGCATCTCGACGTTCAATTCCTTGTTCGCAATCGTCTCTTCGATACCTTCCTTCGCTTTCGCATACCCGCCGATCAGAAAAGCGATGACATACAAAACGATTGAAGACATCTCAGCACCATTTTTGCCGCTCAGCCAGGCGGCGATGATCAGTACCCCTGAAATGATTGCCATTGCCAGCTCGAGGTGCTCTTTCCAGTCAAATGATCTCGTTTCCTCTGCTGCTGTGTGAATGACCATAGTATCCCTCCTAATTGAGAATGAGTTTCACTTTCATTCTTCTAATGATGATTTGAAATTCAGCATTTCCAACTTGAATACACATGTAATGATACATATTACTTATTTATAATTATTATTATCTATACTATACCACAACAAGTCGGAAAGTGAACAATTAAGAATGGGGATTTTTATATTCAGAGCAGAAGGGGGAGCAATGCGGCCATACCGGGCCAGACGGAAGGCCGCAAAAAAAGCCGAACAGCTCCTTTGCAGGAGTGTCCGGCTATTCGCGGTTCCAGGATTTCATTTCAACTTACCCATTTGGATTTCAAGATCGTCGACGAGACGGATCAAATGGTCGATCTCATCCAAGTCAGTTGTCTCCGGCTCGATGGAGTCCAGGGTTTCAAGGAATTGACTGAGCCGTTCCTTGAGTTCTTCCACTTGTGAAGGTTGTGAGCTTTGCAAAACAGACACCTCTTTCTGTTCATCAGTCTACAGGAGATACATAGGAGAATCAATGAACTGAAAATATGATACATTTAGACTATTTTAATAAAAATTCAGCCATGTTAGGATGAGGATAACCAAAACAGGAAGGAGGCGTACAAGGATCCTTACCAAAGAAGGAGGCGATTCGAAGACGTCTGGAAGTGGAAAATCTGCTGGCGAATTCGTGATATGACCATGGATACTTATTTACCAACATGAAACCCGGCGCTCGTCCTCTAGCGGAAGAGACCGGGTTTTCATGTGTCTTCAGATAAGTTCCACAGTCTTCACTACGTCAATACAGCCCGCGACGGATTGGTACATGGAACAGTTCTTGTCTGTCAGTTCCATGATTTTCGGAATCTTTTCCTCCGTCAGGCCTTCTGCACGCACTGTGATGTGGAGGTGGATCTTTTCAAGGCGGCTGGCGTCATCCTGCGAACGCTGCACGTCTTTCACTTCAATTGACAGCGACTCGGCAGGAGTCCGTTTCTTATCGAGGATCTTCCTCATGACGCCGCCTGTACATGCGGCGATGGAAGACACCATCAGCTGATACGGACGGAATCCTTTTTCCTCATTTGACGATATCGTTAATGTCCCAAATTCCGTTTCGGTTTCAAATCCATGTTCTGTCATTTCAAGTTTCATGAATAATCCCTCCTCGTTATGCTATCATTATAGAGGTTTTTGTTTCAAAAGGGGTGTGGAATGCATGGAAGCTGCAGAACAGAAGATGCGGCACCGGTTCTGGGTGCTCGTCATCATCGTATCTATTTCAGGATTTTCCCAAGGGATGCTGCTGCCGCTTATTTCGTCTATTTTCGAACGGGACGGTATCTCAAGCACCCTGAACGGTTTGAATGCTACAGGTCTATACATAGGAACTCTTCTCGTCTCGCCATTCATGGAGGCACCGCTCCGCAAATTTGGATACAAACCGGTCATCATTGCAGGGGGACTCGTCGTCCTGGTCTCGCTGCTGTCATTTCCTGTGTGGAAAAGCGTTGTGTTCTGGTTTGTGCTGCGCCTGCTGATCGGCATCGGGGATCATGCGCTACATTTTGCTACTCAGACATGGGTGACGAGCAGTGTGCCGCCTGAGCGTCTCGGACGGAGCATTTCCATCTACGGTCTGTCCGTCGGTGCCGGCTTCGCAGTCGGACCGATGTTCGTGCCGCTTGTCTCAGTCTTCGAGGGATTGCCATTCATCGTCTCCGCTGGGCTCACACTCACGGCATGGGCATTGGTGTTCACGCTGCGGAATGATTTCCCGGAAACGGCAGTGGGGGCCGTCTCGGAAGGCCGCTTCTTCAAGCGGGCGAAGACGACGGTGGCTGCTGCCTGGGTCGCATTACTCGGCCCGCTCGCATACGGCTTCCTGGAATCCTCCCTCAATGCGATGTTTCCGGTGTTCGCTCTCCGGAATGGGATTCCGCTGACGATGGTCTCTCTTATCATCCCTTCCTTCGCGATCGGGGGCATCTTATCCCAAGTTCCGCTCGGCATTCTGTCTGACCGCATCGGGCGGCGGCCTGTGCTGCTGATTGCGCTCGGAGGGGGAGTAGGTGCCTTTACAACAGCCGCTGTCTTCAACACGGCTGCGCTTGTCATCATGGCTGCATTTTTCGTCGGCGGCATCTTCTGCGGCTCGCTGTTTTCACTCGGCGTGGCGTATATGTCCGATCTGACACCGAAGACGCTGCTTGCGACAGGCAATTTGCTGTGCGGAATATTTTTCAGTTTTGGCAGCCTGGCCGGGCCGATCCTCGGCGGCTGGGTTCTTGAAACGATGCAGGGCAGCTACCTGTATTTGTTCAGCGCGATTCTCGGCACACTGTTTTTGCTGACATTGAGAGGGAAGAAACAGACAGCTTCGTAACAATGAATAATTATATGTTAAACAGGCTGTTCCGCGTATGTCAGCACGAAGCGGAACAGCCTGTCAGTATGCAGTCGGTCAATTCGCGAGACCGAGCTGGATATCTTCGTACTCCATGACTAGTTCATCGAGCGATTCGAATGTGTAGCCCTGTTTCTTCGCATCGCGGATGAAATCGGGAAGGGCTTCAGCATTATCGGTCGAGACGGTATGCATCAGGATGACTGCACCCGGGTGCAGCTGGTTCATGAGCTCGTTGTATGCGTATGCTTTGCCTTTCGGCTTATCCGCATACCAGTCGATGAACGCGACTGACCAAAAAATATGCCGGTATCCAAGCGCGTTGCCGACAGACAGAACCTCTTCATTGAAAATCCCTTCCGGCGGTCTCGCATAGACCGTCCGCTCCACGCCTGCCGTCTTTTTGAGCAGTGCATCGAACTTTTTCCATTCCTCTTCCATACCAGCGGGTGACAATTTCGCCATGTTCGGATGATCGAACGAGTGGTTGCCGATGCCGTGCCCTTCTTTCACCATACGTTTGACGACCGGGGCTGCACTTTTCAAATAATGACCGGTGAGAAAGAACGTTGCCGGCGCTTCCTCTTTTTTCAGCGTATCCAGAATACTTTCGGTCAGACCGTTCTCGTAGCCGTTGTCGAATGTCAGATAGGCGATTTTCTTATCGGGTTTCCCTTTGTAGATCGCCCCGTGGTCGTCGAGAAGCCCTTCCAGCGCACCGCCCGCATTCGGAGGCTCCCCGTTCTGCGACTTTTTGAAGCCCCAGTGGAATTCATCCGCATGTGCGGCAAACGGGTTGAACGAAAGACCGATAACAATAACGAAAGCGGCCATTAAAATACCGGGTCCATGCTGTTCCATCATGAGCGAACACACTCCTTTTCTTCTAAGGTGTGCGCAACCGGGTATTCTATACGTCCGCCGTTTCAATCGATCAGTATGTTTTCCAGTGCCGGCCGGATTGCGGGATACGCATATTCAAAATCGCTGTCGATTAATTTCTCCGGAAGGACATGCTGGCCTTCGAGGACGAGTTTGCTTTTGTTGCCGAGCAGCGCCTTCATGGCGAACGCCGGCACAGGGAGCCAGTGCGGCCGGCGCAGCAACGAACCGATCGTCCGGCCAAGCTCTGACATCCGCACAGGCGCCGGAGCTGTGACGTTGACAGGACCGTGCATCGACGGCGTGTCGATGACAAACCGGATGGCCCTTGCGACGTCCTCCACGTGGACCCACGATATCCATTGCTGTCCGGAACCGATCGGACCTCCGGCGAACAGTTTATATGGGAGTGCCATTACCGGCAATGCACCGCCGTCTTCACCGAGTACTGTTCCGAAGCGTGTGAAAACGACACGGGTGCCGTACTGTTCCATGGCCGCCGCCTTCTTTTCCCAGTCATGCACCGTCCTGCCGAGGAAGTCAGGAGCGATTTCCTCCGACTGTTCCGTGTAGACATTCGTTTCGGATGTCGGATAGATACCGACAGCACTTGCGTTGACAAAGACTGCCGGCTTCTTGCTGAACGTACTGAGGATCCGCAGCAGTTCATCCGTCGCCTCCATCCGGCTCTCATAGATTTTTTTCTGGTGTTCTTCCGACCAGTTGCCGTCATTGATGGAGATGCCGGCCAGGTTGACGACAGCATCCGGGGGCGTCACAAGTTCTTCAGGTCTGGCATCGGGTTTGAGCCACTGTACATAACGGATACCATCTTTTTCCCGTGAGCCGCTTCTGGTCAGGATGGTCAGTGAATGCTGTTCGCCCTGCAGCGCGCGGACCAGCCGGGAACCGACGAACCCGGTGCCTCCGGTTATCAGAATTTCCATTGTATCCACTCCTTTCGATTGGATGATACGGTTCAGCTGACGTGCTGCCTGCGAACGTCTATACTTGAAGTAAATGGGGGTGTCAGCATGCCGGTCATTACTAAAATCACACAGCAGAAAAAAGACAAGGAATGCTTCAATATATTCTTGGATGATGTCTATTCGTTCAGTGTCCATGAAACGAATCTCATTAAATTCGGCCTGACGAAAGGGATGCCGCTGGATGAATGGGTCAAGGAAGACTTGGTGTATGAAGAAGAGATCCAGCGTGCCTTCAATCGGGCGCTCCACTATCTCGGCCGCCGTATGAGAAGTGAACAGGAAGTCAGACAGAAGCTTCTCGAGGCGGAGTTCAGTGAGGCGGTCACCCGGGAAGCCCTGCTCAAGTTGAAAAAACTCGGTTTCCTGGATGATCAGGCATATTCCGAAGCATTGCTGCAAAATCAGAAAACCGCATCCGGAAAGGGGCCGAACGCCATTAAAGCGGAAATGAAGAAAAAAGGGATCGACCCGGAAGTCCAGGAAGCGGTGCTGGAAGAGTATGACCCGGCGGAACAGCTTGCCACTGCAAAACGCCTCGCCGACAAAGCGGCCAGAAAACATTCCGCAGTTGCACCGGCTCAGCTGAAGCAGCGGATCCAGAATGCGCTCCAGCGGAAAGGATTCTCCTTCGATATCATCAAGGAAGCAGTCGGATCGATCGAATTCGAACCGGATGAGGATGAATGGACATCCATCACCGAGACGGCGGGTGAAAAAGCGTGGCGCCGCATCAACGCAAAATATAAGGGCTACGAACGCAAACAGCGGGTCAAGCAGGCGATGTACCAGAAAGGCATCCCATTTGACCGCATCGATGCATTCATTGAGAAAAAGGAGCTTGAAGAAGATGGAGAATGAAAAATCATACAGCCAGATGACAGAGCATGAGCTGCGTGCAGAAATCGCCCGTCTCATGGAAAAAGCGAGGAAGGCGGAGCAGCTCGGGATTCTGAACGAATTCGCCGTTTACCAGCGGAAAGCACTAATGGCGCAATCCTTCCTGATCGATCCTGCCAGTATAATCCCCGGAGAAATCTACAAGATCCAAGGGGATGAAGGGAACTTCTTCAAAGTGGACTATCTGAAAGGCCGCTTTGCGTGGGGATACCGGCTCGGCAGCGAGCTGGCAGAAGAGGCTCTGCCGCTTGCAATGCTCAAGTCGGTGAAATCCGGCAAGTGATGCCCCGTCTGTCAGGAATCCTGCTGGATGAAGTTCAGCTTCTTCCGTAATTTATCTTCGGAGAAGATCCATCCGGTATAACTGTTGACGACATTCATGTCCTCATCCACATGGGCGACTGCGACAAACGGATAGAAGGTCTTGCTCCGGTATCTCAAATCGATCAGGCGGACTTCCGTCAGCATATCGACCTGGGTGATTTCCCAGCGGTAGATCGGAGAGAATGACATGAACGCCTCAATATTCTTGTCGGTCATCGCTGCGTCCACATATAAGGAGTCGGGAAGCGGTTTCCGGTCGAACCGGTCATATATGCTGATCGACCGGCCGTATGCCCTGCCGACGTAGTGATCCTTTTTCGTGGATGCGGCGATCCGCCACTGGAAGAAGCGCATCGTCGGTGCGACGTACACATCGACAGCGTCGGGAATCGTATTGCAGACAGCCCGTTTGACTGCGGCCTGCACTGCGAACCGCAGAAGATAATACAGGAAGATCAGGATATACAGGACAATCATCGTCCGGACGGGCGGTGCGCCGAGCAGCCAAGCAAGTATGGCAGCCGCATGCAGACCGAAATAAATCGGGTCAAACGTATTGATGACGCTGAGGGCGACCCACTTCTGGGAAAACGGCCGGAGCGCCTGTGTTCCGTATGAATTGAAGATGTCCACGAAGACATGAATGAAGACAGCAAGGAACGTCCATGACCACAGATGAAGATAATTCGCTTCCGGTACGAATAAGTACAGCATGGCCGAAATCAGCACAGGCCACAGCAGCACTGCAGGTATGGAGTGTGTGATTCCGCGGTGATTCCTTATATAAACAGCGTTATTCCGTAATTTCAGTATGGTATCGATGTCAGGTGCCAGGGACCCGAGCATGATGCCGGCAAATACCGGCCCCATGGTAGCTGAATGCGAGGCGACAACCGGATCTGCCATTGCCAGACCGCTGATCGCTATCCCCATGGCTATGTGCGTACCTGTGTCCAAAACATCACCCCTTTACATGGAACGATCTGCACGTATGAACGGTGCAGTTCCTGAGTTCCTGTTCAGTATATACCCATTTCAGGACAACCTAAAAGCAATAACAACACAATGAGGAGCAAGTCCATGAATATCGATCAGAAAGAAGAATTCAATAAACGGCTGCTGGCATGGTATGCGCATGAAAAGCGCGATCTGCCATGGCGGCGGACATCCGATCCCTATAAGATCTGGGTTTCGGAAGTGATGCTCCAGCAGACGCGTGTGGAAACCGTCATCCCGTTCTATAATCGGTTCCTCGAATCATTCCCTTCAATGGAGGCCCTGGCGTACGCAGATGAAGAGAACGTACTGAAACACTGGGAAGGCCTTGGTTATTACTCCCGGGTCCGCAACTTACAGGCAGGTGTCCGGGAAGTCGTGGAACAGTACGGCGGGGAGATCCCACGGAGCCGTAAAGACATATTGAAACTGAAAGGGATCGGCCCCTATACGGCGGGGTCGGTCCTCAGTATAGCATTCGGAATACCTGAACATGCCGTAGATGGCAATGTCATGCGGGTGTTTTCCCGCCTGTTCCTCATACGGGAAGATATCGCCATTCCGAAAACGAAAAAAGTGTTCGAAGAAAAGGTGATGCAGATCATCGATGAGACCGATCCATCCTCCTTCAATCAGGCGGTGATGGAACTGGGGGCGACAATCTGCACACCGAGGCCGCGCTGCCTTCTCTGCCCGGTCAGGGAATTCTGCGATGCATTTGAAGAAGGCATTCAGGAGGAACTTCCCGTCAAAACGAAAAAGACGAAGAACCGATCTGTGGATGTACGTTCCTTTGGAATCCGGGATCTGAAGGGCAGATGGCTGCTGAGGAAGCGGCCATCCGGCGGCCTTCTCGGTGACTTCTATGAATTTCCGCAAATCGAAGACGGCAATGGTGCAGCGCTATCGGCTTCGCTTGCGGACGGAAGCGGACTGCTGGCGGTGGTGGACGAAACGCCGTTCACCGAATTTAAACACGCCTTTTCGCATGTCACTTGGCAGGTAAGCGGTCATTTCGCTGAACTGCTGGACGAATCGCCGCTGCCTAAAGGATATTGTTTTTTCACTGAAGACGACCTGGAAAGCCTGCCGAAGTCGAAGCCGATGAACATATTATGGGCAGCCATCAAAAATTGATGGACGCCGGATAATTTTCCGTGCACTGGTTATGCTAGTTGTTACGGAGGTGAAAAATCCATGACAACCAACAACCAGCGGAACCAGAAAAACAAGCAGCAGAACACACCGCAAATGAATGAAGAGTTTGGAGCTGAAACCGATGTACAACATGTAAAGGCACAGAACAACCCGTATTCAAACGAGGAGTTCGGAGCTGAAACAGATGTACAGCACGTAAAAGAGCAGAACCGGAAAGCTGAAGCGAACAAACGCCAAGCTTCCGGCCAGCGTGCAAATCGTTACGGAGACCAGACAAAATAATGGATTGACACCACCGGCCGGCAGGGGATTGGACTCCTGCCGGTTTTTTCTTGTCCAGGCACTAACGTTTTCTATTTTCAGGAACGGTTGGTATAATGGTCTGATAATAATGGACGAACAATTACCCGGCTGAAAAAGGTGGTTTTTACGATGGACATTCCAAAAGAAGGAGAAGTTGTACAAGTACATAGCTATAAGCATGATGGCCATATCCACAGAGTATGGCAGGAGACGATGGTCCTGAAAGGCACGCGCAATATTATTATCGGTGCGAACGACCGCACGCTTGTCACGGAATCGGACGGCCGTACGTGGATCACACGCGAGCCGTCCATCTGTTATTTCCACGCAGAGCGCTGGTTCAATATTATCTGCATGCTCCGCGAAGACGGAGTGTACTACTACGTCAATATCAGCTCGCCGTTCGTATTCGATAACAATTCGATCAAATACATCGACTATGATCTGGACGTGAAAGTATTCCCGGACATGAGCTACCTGATCCTCGATGAGGACGAATACGCAGACCATAAGAAGCAGATGGGCTACCCGGAAGTGATCGACAAGATCCTGCGGCGCAACCTGGAAATGCTCCTGAGCTGGATCAAGCAGAGAAAAGGACCGTTCGCTCCCGATTTCATCGACGTCTGGACATCACGCTATGAGTTTTATAAGAACCTGAAGAAGGAACACTAGGGAAACCGGCTGCTTTCGTCTGCGGCCGGTTTTTCTCGAGGAGGGATTGCATGGGGGAAAGTATCAGACGCTACTTGAAATTTGTTAAACCGTATAACTGGATGATCGTCCTGACGGTTGTCATTGGGATCGTGAAATTCGCCATTCCGCTGTTCATCCCGTTTCTCATCAAGATCGTGATCGACTCGATCATCGGATCCGACACAATGACGGCTGCAGAGCAGACGAAGCAGCTGTTTTACTGGCTCGGCGGCACCGCACTCGTCTTTTTCATCATCCGTCCGCCGGTCGAGTATTATCGGCAATATTATGCGCAATACGTCAGCAACAAGATTCTCTACGACATCCGGCAGAACCTGTACGGCCATCTGCAGAAGCTGAGCCTGCGCTTCTATACGGAAACACGGGCAGGCGAAGTGATTTCAAGGATCATCAATGACGTCGAGCAGACAAAGAACTTCGTGATGATCGGACTCATGAACGTCTGGCTCGATGTTGCGACGATCCTGATCGCCATCGTCATCATGCTGACGATGGATATCCCGCTGACGATCGTGACACTTCTTGCCTTCCCGTTCTATGCGTATAGCGTCAAGCACTTCTTCGGAAAGCTGCGGACACTGACGCGCGAACGGTCGCAGTCGCTGGCCAACGTCCAGAGCTATTTGCATGAGCGGGTGGCGGGCGTCAGTGTCATCAAGAGTTTCTCGCTTGAAGATACTGAACAGAAGCGGTTCGATGATGTGAATGGCAAGTTCCTGGACAAAGCGATCCAGCATACGAAATGGAATGCGAAAGCGTTCGCAGTTGTGAATACGATCACGGACGTGGCACCGCTGCTTGTGATCGGTTACGCAGGCTATCAGGTCATCAACGGCAGCCTGTCCGTCGGTACGATGGTGGCATTCATCGCCTATATCGAACGGCTGTACAGTCCGCTGCGCCGGCTCGTCAATGCATCGACTTCGCTCACCCAGTCGTTCGCGTCAATGGACCGTGTCCTCGAACTGATGGAGGAACCATACGAAGTGACCGATAAGCCGGATGCGCGTCCGCTGCCGGCGATCCGCGGGAAAGTCGAGTTCGACCATGTCGGCTTCGCGTATGAGGAAGAAGGGATACCGGTTCTGGACGACATGAACTTCACAGTGGAACCCGGGCAGACAGCTGCACTTGTCGGGATGAGCGGCGGGGGGAAATCGACGATTGTCAGCCTGATCCCCCGGTTCTATGATGTCACAGCCGGTGCCATCAAGATTGACGGCATTGACATCCGGGATATCCAGACGAAATCGCTCCGAGACCAGATCGGCATGGTGCTGCAGGACAGTATACTGTTCAGTGATTCCGTCCGCAGCAATATTATGATGGGGAACCCGGATGCGACGGAAGAAGAAGTGATCGCAGCCGCGAAAGCTGCAAACGCCCATGAGTTCATCATGGAGCTGCCGGAAGGGTATGACACGGAAGTCGGCGAGCGGGGTGTGAAACTGTCAGGTGGCCAGAAGCAGCGCCTGTCGATCGCCCGTGTGTTTCTGAAAGACCCGCCGATGCTCATACTGGACGAAGCAACGTCAGCGCTCGACCTGGAAAGTGAGGCACTTATCCAGGAATCGCTCAGCCGGCTCGCGCACAACAGGACGACGATCATCGTCGCCCATCGGCTTTCCACCATCACCCATGCTGACAAAATACTCGTCATCAGTCATGGGGAGCTGAAAGAACAGGGGACGCATGCCGAGCTGATGAATAAGCAAGGCACCTATTACGATCTCTTCAAAGTACAATCCGTTTAACCGTAGCAGACAGCAGGAGAATGCTCCCTCGCTGTCTGTTTTTTTTGATTGCTTTGAAAATTACCTTGATTTGAGATTAAAAAACCGTATAATACTGAATAGATGTTATTTTAAGAAAAATAGTATTGGGGTGGAAGATGTCATGGGGGAACGAAAGAAAGTCTTGGATGTGAAAGACTTGCAGACCACTTTTTTCACCGACTCAGGGGAGATTCCTGCGGTGGACCACGTCGATTTCCATGTGAAAGAAGGCGAAGTTCTCGGAATCGTAGGGGAATCCGGGTGCGGGAAAAGCGTGACATCGCTGTCAGTAATGGGATTGGTGCCGAGCCCGCCCGGCAAGATCACAGGCGGGGAAATACTATTCCAAGGTAGCGACCTGCTTGCGAAAAGCGAAAAAGAGATGCGCTCCATCCGGGGGAACGATATCGCAATGATTTTCCAGGAGCCGATGACTTCGCTCAATCCGCTGTTTACGATCGGCAACCAGATGTCCGAAGCGATTCTCATCCATGAAAAGAAATGGTCGAAAAAGAAAGCGAGAGCCCGTGCGGTCGAAATGCTGAAATTGGTGGGGCTGCCGCGGGCGGACGAATTGATCGACGAGTATCCGCATCAGTTGTCCGGAGGTATGCGGCAGCGTGTCATGATCGCCATGGCACTGGTTTGTGATCCGAAACTTCTCATAGCGGATGAACCGACAACGGCACTTGATGTGACCATCCAGGCGCAGATTCTGAAGCTCATGAAAGACCTGAACACCCGGCTGGACACGGCCATCATGCTGATTACACATGATCTCGGCGTTGTTGCGGAAACTTGCCAGCGCGTCATCGTCATGTATGCCGGCCAGGTGATCGAAGAAGCGCCGGTCAAGACGATTTTCGATAATCCGCAGCATCCATACACCAAGGGGCTGATTCAGTCCGTTCCGGATATGCGGTATAAGAAGGATCGGCTGTTCTCGATTCCGGGGAATGTCCCGAAGCCCGGTTCCATACGGCAAGGCTGCAAGTTCGCAGCGCGCTGTGAGTTCGCGTTCGACAGATGTCTGTCGGAAGATCCGGAACTGATCCATACAGAGGCGGCCCATCAGACAAGATGCTTCTTATACAGCGAGGAAGGAGTGAAGGACGATGGAGCAAAAGCCCTTATTGAAAGTTGAAGGACTGAAAAAGTATTTCCCTATTAAGAAAGGGCTGCTCGGGCGGACGGCTGGGTATGTCAAAGCGGTCGATGATATCTCCTTCCATGTGAACAAAGGGGAGACACTCGGTATTGTCGGAGAGAGCGGATGCGGCAAGTCGACGACAGGAAGGGTGCTGATGCGGCTCCTGGAACCGACAGAAGGCACCGTGGAATTCGACGGCCGGGAGCTGACGGATCTGTCTGCCGGCGATATGAGGAAGGTGCGCCGGGATATCCAGATGGTCTTCCAGGATCCTTATGCGTCCCTGAATCCACGCCATACGATCGGCAAGATCCTGGAGGAACCGCTCATCGTACATGGTATTTCCGATGCGAAGGAGCGAAAGAAGACCGTCAACAAGTTCCTCGAGATTGTCGGATTGAGTGCTTACCATGCAAAACGGTATCCGCATCAGTTCAGCGGCGGGCAGCGGCAGCGTGTCGGCATCGCCCGGGCGCTGATGACGAATCCGAAGCTCATCATCGCGGACGAACCGGTTTCCGCCCTGGACGTATCGATCCAGGCGCAAGTGCTGAACCTGATGCAGGATCTGCAGAAGGAATTCGACTTGACGTATATCTTCATCGCCCATGATCTGGGGGTGGTCCGGCACATCAGTGATCGGGTGGGGGTCATGTATCTGGGGAGGATTGTCGAGATTGCACCGAGCGAGCAGCTCTATGCAGAGCCTCTCCATCCATATACCCGGGCGCTGCTGTCAGCCGTACCGATCCCGGACCCGGATTACCAGAAGGAGCAGGTAACCATCGAAGGGGATATCCCAAGTCCTGCTAATCCACCATCAGGCTGTACGTTCCATACCCGCTGTCCGTTCAAGATGGACGTCTGCACAAAAGTTACACCCCAGCTCATGGAGCAACAGAACGGTCATTCTGTCGCCTGTCATCTTTATAGTGAACAGGCCGGCACTGACATAGCATGGAAAGAAAAAGAGATGGAGGGGTCTGTATGAGAAAAGGGAAGTTATGGTCGGCCGCACTCATCATGCTGCTTGTCCTTTCCGCTGCGCTCGCTGCATGCGGAAACGATGACGGCAAAGAGGGGACGGCAAGCGGGGACGGAGAAAAGTCCAGCGGCAAGGAAAAGACGCTGGTCTTCGGCCGGGGTGGGGATTCCACTTCACTCGATCCATCCCGCGTAACAGAAGGGGAGACCTTCAAAGTAACGGTCAACCTGTTTGAAACTCTCGTCAATTTCGGCGAGCAGGATACAACGATCCAGCCGGGGCTGGCGAAAGAATGGGAAACAACCGATGATGGTCTGACGTATACGTTCCACCTTGAAGAAGGCGTCAAGTTCCATGACGGCACCGACTTCAATGCAGATGCAGTCGTCGCGAACTTCGAACGATGGGCAGGCGGGGATGCTGAGAAGTTCCCGTACTACAGTTCCATGTTCGGCGGATTTGAAGGAGACGAGGAAGCGGTCATCGAGTCGGTGACAGCGCAAGACGAGAACACAGTCGTGTTCAAACTGAAACGCCCTCAGGCGCCATTCCTGAAAAACCTGGCAATGAGCATGTTCGCCATCTCAAGTCCTGAGGCATTCGCGAAAGGCGATGACGACTACGAGCGGAATCCGGTCGGTACCGGGCCATTCAAGTTCGTGGAGTGGAAAGCGAACGATTCGATCACAATCGAAAAGAACGAAGACTACTGGCAGGAAGGGCTTCCAAAGCTCGACAAAGTCGTATTCCGTTCCATCCCGGACAATGCAGCACGTCTGAACGCGCTGACTGCCGGCGAGATCGATCTGGCTGACGGCATTAACCCGTCGGATGGTGAAAAGATCGAGAACGATTCAAATCTGCAGTTGTTCGAACGTCCGTCCATGAACGTCGGCTACCTCGGTCTGACGGTCACACGCCCGCCGTTCGATAAGAAAGAAGTACGCCAGGCCATGAACTACGCGATTGATAAGCAGACAATCATCGATTCGTTCTTCGAAGGCCGTGCTGAACTGGCGAAGAACCCAATGCCTTCTTCCATCTCGGGGTACAACGATGAGATAGAAGAATATGAGTATAACCCTGAAAAGGCGAAAGAACTGCTGAAACAGGCAGGACTGGAAGACGGCTTCGAAATGGAACTGTGGGCAATGCCTGTTCCGCGTCCATATATGCCAGACGGCACAAAGGTAGCGGAAGTCATCCAGAGCAACCTTGCAGATGTCGGCATCAAAGCGGAAATCGTCTCGTATGAGTGGGCGACGTACCTCGACAAAGCGAGCAAAGGGGAAGCGGATGCCTTCATGCTCGGCTGGACAGGAGATAACGGCGATGCCGATAACTTCCTGTATGTCCTGCTTGATGAAGACAATATCGGAAGCAACAACTATACGTACTTCAAAAACGATGAAACACACAAACTCTTCCTGGAAGCACAGACGGAAGTGGATGAGGACAAACGGAACGAACTGTATATGAAAGCACAAGAGATCCTTCATGATGAAGCGCCATGGGTGCCGTTGGCTCACTCGACACCATTGCTCGGCGGAGCTGCTGATCTGACTGGTTTCAAACCGCATCCTACAGGTTCCGACTTGCTCTCGAACGTAGATTTCAAGTAAGTTCAGGCTGACAGGCAACAGGGGGGAGGCGATTCGCTTATCCCCCTTTCCTGTTCCTGAAAAGCCAAAAAGAGCCTAAAGGGGTGAAGTGTATGCTCAGTTACATAGGGAAGCGGTTATTCCAGCTCATCCCTGTACTGTTAGGGATGACATTCGTTGTGTTCATGATGATCCGGGCGATACCGGGCAACCCTGCGCAAGTGATACTGGGACAGCAGGCGACACCCGAAGCGGTTGCGGCGCTCAATGCAAAACTCGGGCTGGACCAGCCGTGGTATATCCAGTTCTTCAGTTATCTGAAAGGGATTTTCACGGGTGACCTCGGGGAATCCATGAGAACCCGGCTGCCGGTGGCCGATGAAATCTGGCCGTATCTCGCGGCCACATTGGAACTGGCACTGTTCGCCATGATCGTTGCTGTCGTCATCGGCATCAACGCCGGCATCATCTCCGCATGGTTCCAAAATTCATGGTTCGATTATACAGCGATGATCCTGGCGCTGGTCGGTGTATCCATGCCGATCTTCTGGCTCGGTCTCCTGGGGCAGTGGGCATTCGCCATTGAACTGCAGTGGCTGCCGACCACAGGACGTGAGCAAGTACGCGATCCCGTATCAGCGGTCACCCATCTCTATTTGCTGGATGCCATGCTGAACGGCAGGTTCGACCAGCTGTGGGAAGTATTCAAGCACCTGATCCTTCCGGGACTTGCCCTTGCGACCATCCCGATGGCGATCATCGCACGTATGACCCGTTCCAGCATGCTTGAAGTCATGCGGTCCGATTTTATCCGGACAGCCCGCGCAAAGGGGCAGAAAATGTTCTGGGTCGTCTACAAACACGCTTTGAAAAACGCAATCATTCCAGTGCTGACAATTGTCGGCCTTCAAATGGGGATGCTCCTCGGCGGGGCGATCTTGACAGAAACGATTTTCGCATGGCCGGGGATTGGCCGATATATCTATGACGCCATCAACTACCGTGATTACCCGGTCATCCAATCGGGAATCCTGGTCGTCGCATTCTTCTTCGTCATGATCAACCTCATCGTGGACCTGCTCTACGGTGTGATCGATCCGAGGATTAAGTATGATTGAGGGAGGAGGAATACAACATGTCTGAATTGTCACCGAAGATTGATGGCATCGCAGAAGCGAAGATTGAAAAAGAGTCCGGTCCGTGGCGGGATGCATGGCGGAGTTTCCGGAAGAGTAAAGTGGCGGTTGTCGGAATGGCGGTTGTCATCTTTTTCATCCTGATGGCACTTCTTGCGCCATTCATCGCTCCGCAGGGCATAAACGAACAGAACATGGCTGACCGTCTGCATGCGCCATCAGCGGAGTATTGGTTCGGTACGGATGATTTCGGCAGAGATATCTTCTCCCGTATTATGCACGGCGCCCGGATTTCTCTCGCGGTCGGGTTCTTCTCGGTCATCGGTTCCGTTGTTGTCGGAAGTATACTCGGCATCATTGCCGGCTATTATGGCCGCTGGGTGGATGTGATCATCTCCCGGATCTTCGATATCATGCTCGCATTTCCTTCGATCCTGCTGGCGATTGCCATTGTCGCCGTACTCGGACCGAGCCTGCAGAATGCACTGATTGCCATCGCGACCATCAACGTGCCGAATTTCGGCCGGCTGATCCGATCGAAAGTGCTGAGCATCAAGGAGGATGAATACATCACCTCCGCCAAAGCGATCGGCATGAAGGATGCGCGTATCCTGTTCTCGCACATCCTGCCGAACTCCATGGCACCTGTCATCGTCCAGGGTACACTCGCTGTTGCAACGGCTATCCTGGAAGCGGCTGCGCTCGGTTTCCTCGGGCTTGGAGCGAAAGCACCTTCACCGGAGTGGGGCAAAATGCTTGCTGATTCACGGGATTATCTGCAATCCGCACCGTGGACAATGATCTTTCCGGGTCTCGCCATCATGCTGACGGTCCTCGGGTTCAACTTGATGGGTGACGGACTGCGGGATGCACTCGACCCGAAAATGAAAAGCTGAACAAAAAAGAGCTGCCCTTCGCCGGGGCAGCTCTTTTAATAGATTTCATCTTCGAATTGCGTATTGGCTTCACTCTCATAACGGCGCTGGTAGCTGACGACCAGACTGTCGAGGTGCTCCAGCTGTTCTTCGTAGTTCAAGATGGAAGACAGGATATGCAACAGATAATATGTCGAAAACTCCTCATTCTCCTCTTTCGAAAGAGCGATTTCTTTCAAGAAGATATCCATGACTTCCTGCCGGTGAATGTATTCGTCATGCAATCCGGTCGACAGCTGATCCGATTTCAACTTACCGACAAATTTCAAGTGCAGCTGCTCATGATAGGTGAGCAAAGCATCCAGACGCTCCTGCACCATCATCTTGAAATGGTCCGGCAGTGCAGCCAGTTCGCTCTCGTGCATGAACAATTTACGGAGGACTTGGAGACTCGCATTGGAAGCGACGATCATCTGTCGGTAGATCACCAGTTTGCGCGCTTTGGCATACTGGTTCTTTTTCAGGTAGTACCGTTCTTCCTTATACAGGGCATACAGCTGATCGATTGTCGTCAGCTGATCACGTGAGTTCTCGATGACATTCTTCGTTGCCAGAAAATCGGACGCCTGGCGGCTGGTCAGCCGGATCCACCGGATGATCTCATCCTGCACCTGGTGGATGGACTGGAACAGCTTCACTTCATATTTCGGCGGCACAAACACCAGATTGACCAGGAAGGCTGCCAAGACGCCTATTGTAATAGAGAGTATCCGAAGGCCAGCATATAACAGAAACCCATCGCCTTTGATTTCCATAATAGCGATCGTTGTCACGAGCGCCAATCCAATCGATTTTTCAAGTCCGAGCTTCAGCATGATCAGAATGACGATCACGGCTGCCAATCCGACAATCATCAAGTGATGACCGAACATCAATACAAACAAAACAGCTACCGTTCCGCCGATCAGGTTACCTTGTATCCGCTCCACAACTGATTTGTATGATCTGTAAATCGTCGGCTGGATGGCGAAAATCGCTGCAATCCCTGCAAACACAGGATTGGGCAGATGGAACACTTGCGCAAGGAACAATGCGAAGACAATGGCAATACCCGTCTTCAAACTGCGGGCACCAAGTTTCATATCTGTCTTCCTCTCTTTCGCGGTCTCTTTTGCGCTACTTTACAATAAATTCCGGTATGGGTCAACAGCTCGATTACAGCAATTGTGAGAACGCGGAATCGACAGCTTCCAGAGTATCCTGGATATCTTTTTCCGTATGTGCTGACGTGATGAACCAAGCTTCATATTTGGAAGGCGCCAGGTTGACACCCTGTGCCAGCATCAGTTTGAAGAACTTACCGAACCGCTCTCCGTCCGTCGCTTCCGCCTGATCGTAATTGACGATCGTTTCGTCTGTGAAGAACACGGTCAGTGCGCCGCCTTTCCGGTTGATGGTGATTGGAACGCCGTGCTTTCCGGCAGCTTCGAGAATCCCATCCTCCAAGAGGGCCCCGAGGCGGTCGAGTTCCGAGTACAGGCCTTCTGTCTGCAGCACTTCCAGGCAGGCAATCCCGGACAGCATCGATGCAGGATTTCCTGCCATCGTGCCCGCCTGGTATGCAGGACCGAGCGGCGCCACGTTATCCATGATCTCACTTCTGCCGCCGTATGCGCCAATCGGCAGGCCGCCTCCGATGATCTTGCCCATCGCCATCAGATCCGGCTGGAGTCCGAGCAGTTCAGCCGCTGAACCATAGTGGAAGCGGAATGCCGTAATCACTTCATCGTAAACGATGAGAGCCCCTTTTTCCTTGGCGATCTCATGTACGAGCGGCAGGAATCCTTCCTGAGGCTCGACGATACCGAAATTGCCGACGATCGGTTCCACGAGGATGCATGCGATTTCATCCCCCCAGCGGTCCATTGCTGCTTTGAAACTTTCCGGATCGTTGAAAGGAATCGTGATCACTTCTTCAGCGATCGTCTTCGGAACACCGGCGGAATCCGGAGTACCCAATGTGGCCGGACCGGAACCTGCCGCAACCAGCACGAGATCGGAATGGCCGTGATAGCAGCCTGCGAATTTCATGATCTTCGTGCGGCCGGTATAGGCGCGAGATACACGGATTGTCGTCATGACTGCTTCCGTTCCGGAATTCACGAACCGTATTTTATCGATCCCCGGAATCGCGTCCTTCAGCATCTTGGCGAATTTCACTTCGTGCTCGGTCGGTGTCCCGTACAATACGCCATTTTCAGCAGCCTTCGTGATGGCTGCCGTAATGTGCGGGTGGGCATGGCCGGTGATAATCGGTCCGTAGGCGCCTAAGTAATC
Source organism: Sporosarcina trichiuri (assembly GCF_030406775.1). NCBI lineage: Bacteria > Bacillati > Bacillota > Bacilli > Caryophanales > Caryophanaceae > Sporosarcina > Sporosarcina trichiuri. Next base: position 212,190 of record NZ_CP129119.1, read on the forward strand.
GATATACTTATTGCCGTCCACATCCCAGAAGTAAGGGCCTTCCGCACGCGCCATCACAGCAGGTGCTCCGCCGCCGACCGCTTTGTAACCGCGGGACGGGCTGTTGACGCCTCCTACAATATGCTCGCACGCCTGTGCATAGATTGCTTCTGAATTCGATCTTTCCATAATAATTCCTCCGTTCAAATCAGTTCTTCACTATTCTACCTAAAAACAAAGCAAACACCAAAGGAATTGAAAAAGACGGAGTAGTCCGATACTATTAATGGAAAGAAACTGATTGGAGGAATGTTTTATGTCGTCAATGGAAGGCATGCATGCGCCTGAATTCTCTTTACGGAACGAACGCGGCGAAACAGTTTCACTTTCCGATTTCGCTGGTGAGAAATATGTAATCCTTTATTTCTACCCGAAAGATGCAACGCCTGGGTGTACACTCGAAGCCCAGTCGTTCAGTGAAAGCCACTCCGATTTCGAAGACATCAATGCAGTGATCCTCGGTGTCAGTCCGGACGGGGAAGAATCCCATTTGAAGTTCAGCAACAAGTATAATCTGCCGTTTTCGCTGCTGGCCGACCCGGATCATACAGCAGCGGAGCAATACGGGGTATGGAAGCTGAAAAAGTCGTTCGGCAAAGAGTATATGGGCGTGGAACGCTCGACATTCCTCATCGACCCGACGGGCACCATTGTCAAAGAGTGGCGGAAAGTGAAGGTGGACGGTCATACGGATGACGTGTATCGTGCACTCCTTCAGCTGACAGACGAAGTAGGGGGAGAGGGCTGATGCCGAAAGTACTGTTCACGTTCCCTATCAAAGAACAATTCCGCAATGAGCTGGAAAAGGAATTCAGTGAAGCTGAATTCGACTTTTCAGGTACTATGGAGAATGCCGAGCGGAAACACCCCGACATTCTGGTAACTTACGGTTCTGATCTGGATGCCGCTTCGCTCGGCGGACTGCCGGATTTGAAGTGGGTCATGGTCGCGTCAGCCGGTGTGGACCAGCTGCCGCTTAAAGAGCTGGGAGAGCGGGACATCCTCGTCACGAATTCCAGCGGAATCCATAAAACCCCGATGGCCGAAACCGTTCTTGCCCACATTCTATCTTTGAAACGCGCGCTCCCTCAGCTGAGGGAACAGCAGAAGCAGAAAGTATGGGAAAAAGTGAAGTCTGGCGAACTGAAAGGCTCCACAGCCCTCATACTCGGTCCCGGCTCGATCGGCGGGGAAATCGGCAGGCTGCTGCAGGCGTTCGGCGTCCGTACAATCGGATGCAGCAGATCAGGCAGCACGCATGATGGCATGCACGAAGACATTTCGTTCGACTGCATCGACGAGCATCTGCCGGAAGCGGATTATGTGATTTCCGTCCTGCCGAGCACTCCGGAAACCCGCTGGCTCCTGAACGAAGAGCATTTCAAACGCATGAAGAACACCGCTGTCTTCTTGAACTTCGGCAGAGGAGACTTGGTGAAGGAAGAAGTCATTATAGAAGCCCTGAAGAACAAGGAGATCGCACAAGCTGTCCTTGATGTATTCGAGCAGGAGCCGCTGCCGGAGACGAATCCGCTCTGGGAGCTTGAGAACTGTACGGTCTCGCCTCATGTCTCTGCACTATCGGCAAAGTATGTGGAACGGGCTCTGGAAATCTTCAAAGAGAATTTGCGCGTATGGTTATCATCGGAAGGTTCTTACAAGAATATCGTTGAACCGGATCGCGGCTATTGACCCGCAAGAGACGCGCTCGCCGGTAATCACAATTGTTGACAGGACACCACAAATTCAGTAAACTAATTATAATCATTATAATCATTATAATTAAGTAATCTTTACGGAATAGAGGTGTTCGTCATGCCAGGTGCAATGCTGAAAAATGCGCTTGTCACATTGAAAGAGAGCGGTGTGCGGATCACTCCTCAGCGCCACGCTATTTTGGAATTCCTCATTTCTTCTGAAACCCACCCGACGGCGGATGAAATCTATAAAGCACTCGAACAGGATTTTCCGAATATGAGTGTAGCGACAGTCTATAACAATCTGCGTGTATTCAGGAATGCGGGGCTCGTCAAAGAGCTGACCTTCGGAGATGCTTCAAGCAGATTCGACTTCGTGACACACGATCATTACCACATCATCTGTGACGAATGTGGAAGCATTGTCGATTTTCATCATCCCGGATTGGAAGAAGTGGAAAGGCTTGCGTCCCATGTGACAGGATTCAAAGTGAATTCCCACCGCTTGGAAGTGTACGGTGTCTGTCCTGCGTGTCAAGAACAAGGCCGCGCCACTAAAGCTAATTGAAAAAACACCTATTTCTCTCAGGAGAAATAGGTGTTTTTTCAATTCTTCTTTTGTTTCGGACGGTTGTATACTTCGTCGAACTCCTTGCCTTCGAGCGAAGGATCCATAGTCAAAGGTTCGCGGCAATGTCCGCACATATCGACACGGCCGAGCATCTTTGTCTGTCTGCCGCAATTCGGACAGACGATCTGCACTGCCCGGGTGGATAATGTCCCGATCCATGCATAGACGACAACACTTGCCAGAATCGCCACGACACCAAGAACCATGAACAGGAGCATGAGTATTTCGTATTTACGGAAGAACAGACCAATATACATCACGATCACTCCGATGAAGATGAGTGACAGTGCGAATGACCGGATTCGGTTGATTTTATTCTTATAAGGTTTCACTGCAAGACCTCCCTATGGCTCACACTTTTAATATAGCACAGTTCCGCTGTGAGCAACATAGGTTCAACCCAAAGAAGGAATTTCGAAGTGGATTGGCGAAAAGTACAGCAGC